>CAKMJS010000158.1 GCA_927405585.1 uncultured Desulfosporosinus sp. | reverse complement strand
CGCTGCGCCAGCGCAAAGAGGATATTTTGGATCTAATTTATCTTTTTATTCGTGAATTTTGTTTACAACAGGGGCGTGATCTTGTTCAGATTTCTCCGGAAGTGATGCCCTCCATGCTCAATTACCCCTGGCCGGGAAATGTAAGGGAGTTGAGAAATGTTGTGGAACGCATGGTCATCCTCGCTGAGGAGGATTTGATCTTGGAGGATCACCTACCAGAAACCATCGGCTTTCAGAAATACATTCACGCAATTTCTAATTCAGATTCTACCCTTACGGATATCACTGATCGTGCGGAACGGGACATGATCCTCCAAGCACTAGAAAGTTGTCGTGGGGATAAATCAAAAGCAGCCCGGAAATTAGGAGTTCCTCGTAGCACGCTGTATTATAAAATGAAGAAATTTGGACTCCGACACCTGTCAACTATTTGACAGGTGTCGGATAGTTGTACATTTTTATTGGTAAGTCTTTACATATAATTCCGTAACGATATCAAGCTAATAACTTCCTTCGGGGAGTTATTTTTATTGTTATCAGGTGAAAACCATTAATAAATGCTATTAGCCAATTTATAGATAGAAATACTTGTTATTCTGCCCTCATGAGGAGCAATAAGTTTATGAATTTATCACTTAGGTAAAGATCAAACAGTTCTTGCAATAACAGCTACTTTGTTGAACATTGGAACGAAAATTGCATCGATGGTTATAGGTTAGGGTCTTGGGACTTTAATGGAGCACTCACTGTGCTGGATTTAGATCCTTACATAACTGGAGGGAGTGAGTTTAATGAGAATCACCGAGCATCCAATTTTGGACTTTCAGCGTGGAGAAGAGGTCACCTTTTTCTTCGACGGGCAAGAACTTAAGGGCTTTGAAGGCGAGACCATTGCAGCAGCTTTACATGCAGCCGGCGTCAGAGTTTTAGGCCACAGCCAAACAATGCATAGGCCTAGAGGCCTCTTCTGCGCCATCGGCAATTGTTCTTCTTGTTTGATGGTCGTTGACGGAGAACCTAATATTAGAATTTGTGTGGAAAAACTGAAGCCCGGCATGAGGGTAGAAACTCAGGAGGGAAAGGGGTGCCTAAGGTGAAAGAAATAGAAGTTCTCATCATCGGTGGTGGACCAGCCGGTTTGAGTGCTGCCGCTGCAGCAGCGGAATTAGGCGCTAGTGTTCTTGTCTTTGAACGGGACGATAAAACCGGGGGTCAATTGGTCAAGCAGACTCATAAATTTTTTGGTTCAAAAAAACAGTATGCTGGTGATCGAGGGTATCAGATTGGCAATTTGCTGATTGACCAGTGCATGAGTAATCCCAAGGTAGAGGTGTGGACAGACACGACCGCGCTGGGCATTTATGAAGACGGTGTGGTCACTGCTGAAGGCCAAGGCAAACACCTTAAGATCAAGCCGGAACGGATTATTGTGGCTACCGGCGCTTCTGAGAAGATGATTGCTTTCCCGAATAATGATCTGCCCGGTATCTATGGTGCCGGTGCTGTCCAAACCCTGATGAATGTGCATGGTATTGTCCCAGGACAACGTGTACTAATGATTGGCGCGGGTAACATTGGCTTGATCGTTTCCTATCAAATGATGCAAGCGGGCGTTGAAGTGGTGGCAATCATTGAAGCGGCTCCGACGATCGGAGGGTATCTGGTACATGCTTCTAAGATTCGACGTGCTGGTGTACCAATTTTAACCTCACATACTATCACCGAAGCGTACGGTCAGGATAGTGTTGAAGGGGCTATCATCTGCCAGCTCGATGAGAAGTGGCAGCCTATTCCCGGAAGTGAACAAGATCTGAAGGTGGACGTCATCTGTCTGGCCGTGGGACTAAGCCCGTTAACCGAGCTCTGCTTCCAAGCGGACTGCGAGATGAAATTCGTGCCGGAGCTTTCCGGTCATGTTCCCCTGAGAAATAAATATCTAGAAACCACACGCCCGGGACTCTATGTGGCTGGGGACGTCAGTGGAGTGGAAGAAGCCAGCTCTGCCATGGTGGAGGGTCGTTTGGCAGGTGTTTGCGCGGCCTTCAGTTTGGGGTACGGAAACGATGTAGCTCCGAAACTTCAAGCAGACGCTTTGGCAGAGTTAAGCGAACTTCGTGCTGGTCCAGCTGGACAAAAGACAGTCAACGGGATTAAAAAACTGATGGACAAGGGGGGAGCAGCATGCTAAACAAGACTGGGGTTCCAACAGCAGAGGATGTTTTAACGGTTACTCCTTCCGAAGAGAGACTTAAGAAAGGTCCGGTCGCCATTATCGAATGCTTCCAGGAGATTCCTTGCAATCCCTGTACAGAAGCCTGCAAGCAAGGTGCCATTCAGCCAATGGAAGATATCAACAACCTGCCGCAACTGGACTATGATCAATGTAACGGTTGTGGTGTCTGTCTTAGCCGTTGTCCAGGATTGGCCATTTTCATCGTAGATGCTTCCTATAGTGAGACAGAAGCCATTGTCAGGATCCCCTTCGAATATGTTCCAGTTCCTAGGGTTGGAGAAAGCGTGGTTGGTTTAAATCGGGCGGGTGAAGAGCTCGGTACCTTTGTAGTCAATAAAGTTCAGTCGGGCGGCCAGAAAAATAAGACTTATACAATATGGTTGGTCGTTCCCAAAGCGCTGGCCATGGACGTGCGCAGTATTCGTTTGGGAGGGCTTAGACATGCAAACTAAGGAAACAATCGTCTGCCGATGTGAGGACATTACCCTAGATGAGATAAAATCCCTAATTAGCCAAGGTTATCGCACCATTGATGAAATTAAACGAGTTATTCGCGCAGGAATGGGTCCTTGTCAGGGACGTACTTGCCGAATGCTAATCGCCCAGGAACTTGCCAAGGTTTGCGGGATCCCTGTAGGCGAGGTGTTGATGCCTACCTTCCGTGCACCTGTGAAGCCTGTGAAACTGGGCACCTTTGCGGGGGGTGAATGAGATGCAAAAACAAGCAAACGTCGTGATTATCGGGGGCGGGATTATTGGCTGCGCCGTAGCCTATGAACTGGCCATCCGTGGAGTTAAGGACATTGTGGTTATAGAAAAGCAGTATCTTTCGTCAGGAGCAACTGGTCGGTGCGGTGCCGGAGTTCGCCAACAGTGGGGAACAGAAACCAACGCCATTCTGGCCCGTGATAGTGTGAGACGATTTGAGGGTATGAACGAAGAACTTGAATACGATAGGGATATCGAGTTCAAGCAGGGCGGTTACTTGATGGTTTCCTACACTCAAAACGAATGGAACCAGTACAAAAAAAATGTTGCAGTCCAGCATAGCCTAGGAATTCCTACGAAAATGTTGACTCCCCAAGAAGCAATGGAGATTGTACCTCATTTGAACATTAATGGCTTGGTCGGTGCCACGTTCTGTCAGACAGATGGTCATGCCAATCCGTTTCATGTCGTGGATGCCTACTTTAAAGCTGCCAGTCGACTGGGTGTGAAATTCGAGACCTATACCTCTGTTACCGGTATTAAGCGTGAAAAAGGAAAAGTAACCTCCGTTCAGACTACTAAAGGGGATATCGATACTCCGCTAGTGATCAATGCCTGCGGATACGCGGCAGGTACAATCTGTGAAATGGCTGGTTTTGAACTGCCTCTCTATCCTCAGCGACATCAGGCGCTGGTGACCGAACCCGTTGAACCTTGCCAGGGACCAATGGTTATCTCACTTCACTATCGTTTATACTGTCAGCAAACTCCTCACGGCAGTTTTATCATGGGTGTGGGCGATCCTCACGAACCCAAAGACTTTAACATAAATTCCAGCTGGGAGTTTTTAGAGGATGTCGCTCGCCAGGCAACAACAGTCCTACCTCTTTTGAAGAATCTACGAGTTGTCCGGCAGTGGTCAGGTCTTTATGATATGAGTCCGGATGCCAATCCAATTTTGGATGAAATTCCAGAAGCGAAAGGGATGTGGGTGGCTGCTGGCTTTAGTGGACATGGTTTCATGGTTGCTCCACAGACAGCTGTGCTTTTGGCGCAGAAGATTCTCGGTCAAGAGTGTTTCATGCCGATTGAACGCTTTGGGTTGGACCGCTTCCGCAGGGGAGAATTGTTACTCGAACCAGCCGTGGTATAATCATGTAATAGTTAATATGGAGGTGGAAACTTGAAATTCTTAGCTAAGAATGACGCCTTATGCATAGGGTGTGGAGAATGTGAGCAAGTATGTTCTAAAACCTATTTTAAGGAATCGGATCGGGAAAAATCAACCATACAAATTAATGATAAGAAAATTACTGTATGTACCCAATGTGGAGAATGCATAGATGTGTGTTCCGTCGGGGCAATTTCTCGCGATAAAAATGGCATAGTTCGAATTAACAAAAAGCTCTGTGTCGGCTGCTTTATGTGCGTCGGCTTTTGCCCAGAGCTGGCTATGATGATGCACGGGGACCTGTTGGAACCGTTCAAATGTATTGCTTGTGGTAAGTGTGCAAAAATCTGTCCAACCCAGGCGATTTATATTTCGAAAGAATCTTAGGGGGAAAGAATATGGATCTTAAAAACGATCAAGCAGGCCATAAATTTCTTAAAGAATATAACTATGATTTAGGGGATCTTGACAGAGGGTATACGAACCGCACACTTTATATCAATGTCGGCACTCATGAGATCAAAGAAAAGCCCGTTACGCCCTTGATGAAAGACAAATTCATCGGTGGAAAAGGCTTTGGTCTCTATTACTTGTGGCAGGCCGTGACAGAAAAAACGAAGTGGAATGACCCAGAAAATGAAATCATTATTTCGAGTGGTCCAGTTGGCGGAATTACTCAATATCCTGGTTCCGGAAAATCCCTAGTTGTGACCTTATCTCCACTGACGAATATGCCGATTGACAGCAACGCAGGGGGGCATTTTGGTCCCTTCCTCAAATTTGCTGGCTTCGATGCCCTTGAACTTCAAGGCAAAGCCGACCAGGACGTAATCATTGTCATCAATGGCAATAAGGGAACCATTACGATTGAAGAAGCACCCGCTGGGGCGGTGGATACCCATATTCTTGGTGAACAGCTGACAGAAAAGTATGCAGAGAACGAGGAAGACAAGCGAAATATTGCCGTGATTTCGACTGGATCAGCAGCTGAGCATACGAACATCGGTCTTCTGAACTTCACCTTCTACGATGTTCGCCGTAAAGGGATCCGTCTGAAGCAGGCCGGCAGAGGCGGAATCGGTACCGTTTTTCGGGATAAACGTATCAAAGCTGTGGTCATAAAATTTGCAGGAGTTAAGGGCAACCAAAACCATCCAGCTGATCAGCTAACCCTGAACAAAACGGGCATCAAGCTGCATAAGGAAATACATGATTTGGATAATGTCCAGAACAAAATGCGTAAAATTGGAACAGCCAATATTATCGAAGTTATGGATAAATATGATCTGTTACCGACTCACAATTATAAATTTGGCGCCCACAAGAATACCTTTAAAATTTCCTCAGAGGTCTTTATCTCGAAAGTAACTCAGAATTACCCGGATGGCTGCTGGCATGGGTGCAGTATGGCTTGCGCTAAAGCCGCCGATCACTTTGAACTGAAGACAGGCCCTTATAAAGGTCAAAAAGTTACGATTGATGGTCCGGAATATGAAAACGCTGCGGGTCTAGGCTCAAACTGTGGAATCTTCGATCCCGATGCCATCTTAGAGTTGAATTTCTACTGTGACACCTATGGCATCGATACGATCTCTTATGCTACTCTGACGGCTTTTGTCATGGAATGCTATGAAAACGGCATTCTCAATAAGGAAAGAACCGGGGGACTGGAACTTAACTTCGGTAATATCGAGGCAAACTTTGAACTGATCCACCAAATGGCTAAGGGTGTGGGCTTTGGTAAGATTGCCGGCATGGGAATCCGAAAAATGAAGGCTTACTTTGAAAAGGAATTTGGCGCTGATCCCAAGTTTCTCTTTGACATAGGCATGGAACAAAAGGGCCTAGAGTTTTCCGAGTATTTGCCCAAGGAATCCTTAGCACAACAAGGGGGATATGGTCTAACGAACAAGGGTCCTCAACACGATGAAGCTTGGCTGATCTTTATGGATATGGTGAATAATCAGATTCCAACCTTCGAAGATAAGGCAGAGGCTCTACATTACTACCCGATGTTTCGAACTTGGTTCGGCCTAAACGGTCTCTGCAAGCTACCCTGGAATGATATCGCCCCAGCAAACAACAAGTTTACGGATGAGCCAGCAAAAATTCCTGAGCATGTCCAAAACTATGTCGACATATTTAACGCTGTTACGGGTAAAACTATTGATAAACATGAACTCATTCGCCAATCCGAGCGGGTTTATAATTTCCAGAGAATTTTCAACATTCGCATGGGTTACGGCAAACGTGTGCATGACAAACTTCCCTACAGAGCTATGGGGCCAGTGACTGTCGAGGAATATCTATCGAGGCAGGAACGCTATGACCAGCAACTTGCCGAGTTCCTAGGCTATGATACGACGGGTAAATCGGCTGAAGAAAAGATTAAGGTCATGAGAGAGTATCGCGAGAGCCAATATGAAAAGCTTACCGACGCAGTCTATAAACGTCGGGGCTGGACGATGGATGGCGTACCGATGGTCGAGAAACTTCGAGAAATAGAGATGGATTTACCGGAACTCATAGAAGTCGTTAAAAAACATGTGTAGGTGAAACTTATGTTTAAGCTAAATAACAGGGACTGCGAATGGCAGGTAGGGCTCACGGTTAAAGAACTATTGGAACTCAAAAATTACACCTATCCTAGAATTGTAGTCTTAGTTAATGCTGAGGTCATCCCCGAGGAGAATTATGCTTCCACGATCATTTTCGATGGTGATAATGTAGAAGCTATTCACCTTATGGCAGGTGGGTAAACACAATTTAGACCGCAATGGTTTTACGACCATTGCGGTCTTTTTGAATGAGTGAGTAGAAATTTTCAAGGTCGTGTAGGGGCAATTCATGAATTGCCCCTGTGGGGTTTCTAAGACTATAATTTAGTTTCTATTTAACTATTTATAACGATTTCTTTACCTTCTTTACGTAACTTAGAAAATTCAGCGGTTGCAGTGAAAAGTGCATCGGTGGAGGAGTTAAGTGCCGTCTCGAAAGAGTCTTGTAAAACACCTACGATAAAGCCCACGCCAACAACCTGCATAGCTACCTCATTTGGAATTCCAAATAAACTAGCCGCTAAAGGGATCAGTAAAAGCGAACCACCAGCGACGCCTGAAGCACCGCAAGCGCTTACGGCTGCCAATAAGCTGAGGAGTAATGCGGTAGCCATATCCACTTCAATGTTCAGAGTATTAACCGCCGCGAGGGTCATTACAGTAATGGTAACCGCTGCACCAGCCATATTGATGGTAGCGCCTAATGGAATGGACACCGAATACGTATCCTTATCTAAACCTAGATTTTCACATAAGGTCATATTTACAGGAATATTCGCAGCTGAGCTACGAGTAAAGAATGCTGTAATACCACTTTCCCTGAGGCATTTAAGCACCAGTGGGTATGGATTTTTTCGAATATTTACATAAACAATGATTGGATTGACAACGAGGGCTATAAAGACCATACAGCCAATTAAAACTGCAAGTAATTGGCCATAGCCGAGTAAGACCCCGATTCCACTGGTAGCAATAGAATCGAAGACCAGACCCATGATACCTAAGGGTGCTAATTTTATGACCCATCTAACCATTTGGGTTAAGGCATCAGAAAAATTAGTAATCATCGTTTTCGTCGAATCAGGCGCATTTTTTAAAGCAGTACCAAGAATTAATGCCCAAGCCAATATTCCGATATAGTTGGCATTAAAAAGTGCTTTCACTGGGTTATCAACAACATTCATCAGTAATGCTTTGAGAACCTCTACGACCCCTCCAGGAGGAGTAACATTCTCAGCACCTGCTGCAAGTGTTAAGGTTACCGGGAACATAAAGCTTGCTGCAACTGCCACTAGGGCAGCTATGAAGGTGCCCAAAAGATAAAGGAAGATAATGGATTTCATATTGGTATGATGACCACTCTTGTGTTGAGAGATGGCTGACATGACCAAGAAGAACACTAATATGGGCGCAATCCCTTTCAAAGCACCTACAAATAAAGAACCAAAAATGGTGATTGGTTTTGCTGCTTCTGGAATCGTAACAGCCAAGATAATACCAATAATCAATCCAATAATTATTTGCTTTACTAGGCTCAGTTGATTCCACTTGTTCAATAGATTTTTCATAATCACTTTTCCTTCCTTAGTTTAAGACAGAAATGAAATAGTGCACTGTCACAATAGATGTGCTACTATCGGACCGATTATCACGGACTTTAGTTATCGCATTTGATCTACAGATCTTCGACTTGCCTGCGACCTTAGTAAACCAAATGTCCTCCATGCAGAGACGATTGCTACAAGTTAAGCCTTATTTCTGGGGTACTACCTCTCTAAACTATCATTAATCTTAGGTAATGTCCATTGTATGGAGACATTTAAATAATCGAATTTTGTAATATATTTATGATTTGTGATTATTATTATCCTTTAGGCAGGTCAATGGGATGTTTTGATTACCAATGTTATCCTGATAAAAGGAACAATTAGCAAGTTATTACCTTAACTAAATTCATTTTAGACATCAATGGTTTTCCTACCATTGATGCCTTTGCGATTACGTAGAAAGTCATTCTCTGTTATAATGGAACAAAGCGTTTCGAAAGATGGGGAGGAAATTGTTGTGGTGTTTCATCAAGAATTATTAGAAATTGGGCGAAGAGCCAAGCAAGCGGCTCGCCAATTGGCATTTGCTAGTACCGAGACAAAGAATAACGCACTGCAGGCAATGGCAGATGCTCTCATAAAGAACGAGCAAGAGATATTAATGGCTAATAACCTCGATGTTCAAGCAGCCGAAGAAAAAGGACTTAAGAAAAGTCTTGTAAATCGGTTAAGACTGACCTCGGCGAGTATCGCTCAAATTAGTCAATCGCTTCAAGAAGTAGTTGCCTTACGAGATCCAGTGGGGGAAGGGGAAGTGTGGACGCGCCCGAATGGACTTCGTATTCAGCAGACTCGTGTTCCTCTAGGGGTAGTAGCGATGATCTATGAAGCGCGACCCAATGTGACAGTCGATGCAGCGGCCTTGTGTTTGAAATCCGGCAATGTAGTAATTTTGAGAGGAGGCTCTGAGGCTTTAGAAAGTAATAAAGTCCTGGCAAGCGTAATTGCAAAAGCCGCTGAACAAAGTGGGCTGCCGTCTAGTTGTATTCAACTAATTACAGAGACCAGTCGAGAGTGGGTCCAACAATTAATGCGCATGAATGCTTATGTGGATGTCATTATCCCAAGAGGGGGAGCTGGGCTGATTCAGGCCGTGGTTCAAAATGCCACCGTACCCGTGATCGAAACTGGAACGGGCATGTGTCATGCGTTTATTGATCGAGAGGCTGATTATGAAAAGGCAATTCTCATCGTCTTGAATGGGAAGGCTCAAAATCCAGGAGTTTGCAATGCCTTGGAAACTATGCTGATAGATGAAGCGATCGCTGCAGACTTTCTGCCATTGATCGGAGAGGTTCTCAAGAGCCATCAAGTCGAACTAAAAGGGTGTCCAAAGACCTGCTCTATCTTGCCTTATGCAGTACCGGCCGTTGAGCATGACTGGGTGGCAGAACATCTTGATCTGATTTTAAGTGTCAAAGTCGTGTCTGGCCTTGATGGGGCACTTGATCACATTTATCAATACAGTACGAAACATTCTGAAACGATCATCACTGAAAATTATTCCAAGGCCCAACGGTTTTTAAGAGAAATTGATGCTGCTGTAGTTTATGTCAACGCCTCAACTCGTTTTACTGACGGGGGACGGTTTGGCTTTGGAGCTGAAATTGGTATTAGCACTCAGAAATTGCATGCCCGTGGACCAATGGGGCTAAGAGAATTGACCACAATCAAATATATGGTTTATGGAGATGGACAAATCGTGAAGTGAACTCGTCCAAGTTTATCCAATCGTAAGACTCCCACTTCTTCAAGTGGGAGTGGGTCCCCGTATTCTGCTTCGGTGGGGGTTAGAGTCCCCCACCGAAGACTCAATGTTCAGCTTTAGCTGAACGAGTTCACTTAATGGTTAGTCGCAAAATCTGTTAAATGGAGCGTTAAGAGAATGAATGTAGCTTTTTTCCTTATACCAAAAAAAGACATCGTTTATCTAAAGGAAAATGCAACGATGAGACAGGCCCTAGAGAGAATGGAGTATCACACTTATTCTGCTGTCCCTCTCATTAATGACAAGGGAGAATATGTTGGAACGATTACAGAAGGAGATTTGCTTTGGAAGCTAAAGAATACACTGGGGTTAACCTTTCAAAATACAGAGGATATTAATCTGAGCGAAGTGGAACAACATGTTCAGAATTCACCGGTGACGATCGATGCGCAAATGGAAGATCTAATTTCAAGAGCCGTAGTACAAAACTTTGTACCGGTCGTAGATGATCAACAGATTTTCATAGGAATTGTTCGCAGACGGGAAATGATTGAATACTGCTCGAAGCTCTTGCTACAACGAAAAGTGGAAAGATAAAAATAGGATTGGTTATTGCTTAAACTGAGATTATTATGTTCTGATCGATATTGCGGCCTCTTTCAGAGAGGATGGGAAAAAAGCTGAAACGAGATATGCTAGAATACAGAAAGCTATCTTATTGCTCATGGAAAGTAAGAAATTAAAATAACAGATAGTGACAAGTGGATATGTGACCGAGCTCACAATTTGAGAGTTCATAAGCTTCATTCTAAAAACAGATGAAGCTATTTCTTTGCGAGAAGGGGTTTGGTAGTACATATAGACTTTATTTATGGAGAAGTGGGAGTTTCGTAATCTGATGACTCGTATTTATATGATGGGACGAGTTAACTAGAGGAATTATTAACATTATGAGGAGGTTGGTAAATGTTAAATGCTAAGCTCGCACCTGAAGGCCGGATATGGAACAAGACCTTTTTCTTAATTATGCTGGTATCATTTCTAATGTTTTTATCAATGTATATGTTGCTTCCAACACTCCCTTTATATGCCCAAACCCTCGGAGGGAGCGAGACGGTAGCCGGAACCATTGTCGCCTTTTTTACCCTCTCCGCTGTTTTGGTACGTCCATGGTTTGGTAATTTGCTCGATCGGAAGGGCAGAAAACTAATACTTATCATTGGAGTTGGCATTTTCCTTGTTTCAGCTCTTTCCTATAATTTTGCTTTCTCGATAATAACCTTACTGGCCCTAAGAGTGGTTCATGGTATTGGGTGGGGGGCATCGACTACCGCCACTGCAACAATAGCGTCAGACGTAATACCTGCTGTGAGGAGAGCTGAAGGGATGGGGTATTATGGGATTGCGGCAACCATCGCGATGTCTCTTGGTCCAGCATTAGGGTTATATTTAGTCGAGTACAGAAGTTACTCAGTCTTATTTACAGGATCAGCAATTCTGGCCGCCCTTGGATTGGCAGGCGCGTTTTTTATTAATTATGAAATACCGTGTAAAGTTCCAGCAGAAGTCAAAGCTCCTCTTGTAAAAGGTGTAATCCTAGAAAAGACCGCCATACCTCCTGCTGTGGTTTTGTTCTTTATCACCCTAACCTACGGTGGCATAGTCAGTTTTTTACCATCCTACGCTGCCTACCGTGGTGTTGAAAACATCGGCATATTCTTTTCAGTATATGCTCTCGTGTTATTATTTGGTCGTCCAATCATTGGGAAAATGGCAGACCAATATGGCGCGCGAAAATTTCTAGTGCCAGGAATACTATTGATAGCCACCGCTCTGATTTTACTGGTTAAGGCATCTACCTTGCCTGTGTTCCTGCTGGTTGGTGTTGTTTACGGCCTTGGTTTTGGTACCGTTCAGCCAATTCTAAATGCCCTAGTTATATCTTTATCGCCACCTGAACGCCGAGGTGCAGCCAACGCGACATTTGCAATGGCCATGGACCTAGGTATTGGGCTTGGTGCTGTAAGTCTTGGCTTCATAGCTCAAAAAATGGGCTATGAATATATGTATGGCTGCTCAGCAATTCTAGCGCTTTTAGCCTTGGTTATGTACTTTGTCTTACTACGTAAAAAACTACCAATAGGAATGAGAAAATAGCATCCTTAAGACTATTAGGGATAAAAAAATCCCCTCGCTTGGAGGGGGAGTGAAGAAGGAAAAAAGAATGAAAAAGAGTGATTTATGTAAATCGCTAGACTAGCGAGTTGTTATCCATCTACTATTATAAACCACATTTGTTTTTAAGCATCAAGCGATATTTAACCCGTAATGGTGAGATAATATACTAATGTCGGAGCGATTTTTGCGTCGTGTTGCTAAATAATTTAGTACACGATCAGGGGATGTGTTAAGAATCTGTTGCTCTGAGATCCCCACCTCATGGACCAAATCGAGGGCGTCGCTGAACTCACCAACTCTGTCCCAGAAATGAGCGTCACTTCCCAGAATTACTGGGCTTTTGTACTTCGCCATATAACGTGCAATAGATCGGCAATTATCCCTTGCTCCATCTTTATCTCTAATCGTCGAAAGTGAACTATTATTGACTTCAACAGGGATATTTAAGAAGGCGGATGCATGTGCGATTTTTTCCAAATCCATCTCAAAATCCGGTCGCCCAGGATGTACCATCATATCGGTATAAGGATTCTTCATCGCCTTAATATATGCCTGTGTGTTTTGCTCACATGTCCCACCCGGGTAGCAGATCGGATGTAGCCCTACGAGGATAAGCTTTAAATACTCTAAATACTTTAATGGCATGTCTAAATCTCCTTGATGGTTCGTGATATTGGCTTCAACTCCAGGCAAAATTCTGACCCCGTAGAGTTCATCAGGTATAATTGACAAGTTGTCAAAATGAAAAAGATGAGGGGCACCTGGCATGCTTGGGCCATGGTCTGTCATTCCCAATAATTTCAGTCCTCTGCGTGAAGCTGCTTGCGCATTTTCGGTAATAGTACTATACGCATGTCCGCTGGCAATGGTATGGGTATGCAAATCAACCAATAGTTCCATTTGATCACCTCATATTTATTATTATTCGTTAAACTGGAAGCACCTTATGTGTTTATTATATACTCCATTTGTTAACACCATATAATAGCGAGGTTAAGTTCTGGTTAAATTTCATTCTCGGCAGACGATCATTTAGATTTGGGTTGAAAAGAAAAATATTAATAATTGCATAGTTAACCTCAGCTTAAAGCAACATTAATACTGCCTTAACACTATTAGAGTATTATAGTCTCAGATACTAATTAATCTATTTAAATAGTTAGGTACGATAATCATTTTGTCGTGGGTATGCTGGAGCGCTTCAAAGAGGATAGCATAGGTGGAATTGTAGGAATTATACAAGGAGGCAATTTATCGTTATGGAGAGAAAAGTAAAAGTGCTCTTTATTTGTATTCATAATTCGGCAAGAAGTCAAATAGCAGAAGAGTTTTTAAGGCTGCTTAGTGGAGAGAAATTTGAAGTTGAAAGTGCTGGCTTTGAGGCTACAGAGATTAATCCTCTGGTTAGGCAAGTTATGAAAGAAGAGGGGATAGATCTAACCGACAAGAAAACACAAAGTGTTTTTAATCTGTATAATGAGAAGAAATTTTTTGGCTATGTAATTACTGTATGTAATAAGGTTAAGGAATCAGATTGCCCAATATTTCCTGGGAATACTACTAGAATTCATTGGGACTTGGAGAACCCAGAAGATTTCATTGGAACTGATGAGGATAAACTGGAAAAGGTCAGGGAACTGCGTGATAAAATCAAAAAGCAGGTTCAGCGGTTTATTCATGAGTTTGAGGAATAGGAATAAAAGGGTTATTATTCATTTATGAGAAAACACAGACCCGGCTAGGGTCTGTGTTTTTCTCATAATAAGCGAGTCTCTAATATCTAAAATTTTCCAGTGCGAATTATTTGGGCAAACTCATTTGGCAACTCAGAATTCTCGATTGCCGTTGCCATTGCTTCATAGTCATAAGGTATTTTCCGAAAATCAATTGTTACGTTCCTTGCAAAAGATAATACTGCATAGATTGCTTGGGGGTCCCCATGCTTTGGTTTTCCGACGCTGCCAACGTTTATTAGCAATTTATCTTTCAACACCATTCTAAAGGGGAGATGAGTATGTCCACAGATAAGAATGTCGGTATCGGCAAGAGCAATGAGCTCACTGGCATAATCTTTAGAAATTTCTTCTGTGACATACTCGTTTAACCTATTTGGGCTGCCATGAACTAAAAGCAACCGTTTACCTTCTATAGTTACCCGAATTTCTTTGGGGAGTTTTCTCAAAAACTCTTTATTTTCCTCGGAGGTGTGATTCTTGGTCCACACTATAGACTCATGGCCTAGAGCCTCAGCTTTAGCATCCTTGTAGTCACACCCACAAATGAATCGCTGATAACCAATTCCATCATCATAGTTACCCATGACTGTCGGGATGTTTTTTTCTCTGATTAAATCAATTACTTCGTTGGGGAATGGGGCATACCCGACTAAATCACCAACACAATAAATCCTGTCAACTTTTAGTTCTTCAATATCTTTTAGCACAGCCTTTAGGGCAACGATGTTAGCATGGATATCTGATATAATTGCAACTTTCACACTCAATTCCCCCTATGATCTTAATTTTGTACCCTAGCAATAATATTGTGGTTCATTTTTACACTTTTTGCAACTGTTTAATTATCCCTTCAAGACTACGATGATAGAATTTTTGTCGACAGAAGACGTCTCTAATCGGCAGCAAAAGCTGATCCCAGAACTATTGACATCAAGGAGCTACGCACCACCCATCGATTTGCTGGAAAGAAACTTCAGCTAAGGTGATTATCGTCGAAAAGTATGGGTTCTTCACCGAATTAGTGGATAGAGCAGGGATGGATGAAAAAGAAATAAATGGAGGAGAGATGATGAGCGCATTTAAAGGGTTAATAGGGTTGAATCAACGAAACTGCAATGACAGGAAGTTCGAAGGGCGCCTCTTCATAGAAATTACATTTCTATGAAGAGGCGCCTTTGTTATTCGAATTGGAAACTAAGGCAACCCTAGGAGGTCATCGCAAGCAATTAAAGTAAAGCAGATTTGGCAGAGCACACGAAGAGTATAGCGAACTTTGATAAACCTAAGGTTGATAGAGGTAATGGGTCCATCAGGTTAATATTAACAATAAATAAAAAAATAACCATGATTATACAAAACCGTAATGAGTGCTTAATACTTGTGTTATACAATAATTAAGTAAAAATAATTTGGAGGTGTAAAGGTTATGTTCAAAAGAAAGCATTCCAAAGGTATCGCGTCTACATTAGTGATTGGTACACTACTTCTCTCGCTTCAGGTCACAAAACTTTGTCTGGCGTAATAAACATGGACGAGACTAAAACCAATATCTACACGCCGATCACGGAAGATTTGCAGGTACAAGGCTATAAGATTGGTATTGTAACCAGCGTTCCCATCACTCACGCTACTCCGGCAGCTTACTATGCCAAGGTCGCCAGTAGAAATGATGCTTATGAAATTGGGAAACAACTTGCCAGTGGCTTTGATTATTTTGGCGGCGGCGATTTTGATCAAAAAAACGGGCCAAAGGGAACCGATCAACTTATCTACGAGATTGTTGAGAAAGCAGGCTATACCATAGCCAATACCAAAGAAGAAATCCTGGCTTTAAATAATCGTTCTGGCAAAGTCGTTGCCATTGATCCAGACAATTATGAAGCAGCTTTAGACTATGAAATCGACCGCGAGGCAGACGAACTCGGCTTGGCGGCCCACCGCTCCGGTAAGTTGCTCAGCACTGTTGGCACAAAAGATGGGCGTATCCGATATGCATACAGTAATGGCGGCGGGACTTGCGGGCGGTATCGGCTTATGCGGAGGTGCCTGTGGGGCATTGGGAGCTGCGATATGGATCATCGGAATGAACATCCATAAGGAACGAGGTGTTATTAATCTCTGGAAAGACGACGCTTATAACTCAAGGCTCGACAATCTGATTAATAGTTTTTTGCAAAGAACCAATTTTGAATTTGAGTGCTCTAAAATAGTCGGTCGGAGGTTTGAGGATATCGCCGACCATGCCGCTTATTTGCGCAGTGGAGGCTGCTCGAAAATTATCGAAGTATTAGCTAGCGATTGATCAGAACTGAAATACAATGAGCCCTAATCAAGTCAACCGACTTAGCTAGAACGACATCCATGCCTGACAGTGCGTATGTGCTAGGTCGTAAAATATAGTGGGTGGGAATCCCACCGGGTAAGGTAGACCAACCGCCCGTAACTTCTAGAAGCAGTAAAGTCCTAAGTCCGCTTATCTATCCGAAGGAACGAGAGATCCCGTCATGAACGCTTCAAGGTTTAGGGTCAGATAATTAGAGAGATAACCCTGCAGAGCAAACTGCAGGGTTATCTCATTGTTATGGCTTTTCTGAAAGTGGTATAAGAGTTGGAATCTTCATAGAGCAAATGTGACATATGTTTAGTCTCGAAGTATTCAGAATGGGCATAACAAAAAGTCCGAAAGATAATGGGTGATGACACCTATTCTTTCGGATAACTGTTTCGACCATCACCTGGACTTGTATATTCTGAGAGTAATGAGTTTTTCGATTTCAGCCTGTACTAAATTCATGGATGTGTGCTTGAAGTGACAAGAGTTAATTTATCAATTATGTTAGTAATTATAAAAAATTAACTGGTTATTTACACAACGATAATCTGCTTTTTACTATGATATTGTGCATTAAATTGGATGAGGAATTTAAGTTGTTGAATTGAAAGGAGAGAGATGACTATATGACCATTAAAGAGGAGCTAACTATCGCTGCTATATGGGGTACGCCCTACCGGCATCACAAGAATGTTCTTGTGTTTCGTGTTTACCTCCGGTCGGGGAAGATTAAGGAGACAACTATTCCAACAGGTAGGAGGGAACGGCTTAACAATAATCAGTAGTATATTTTTGGTCAACGACAATGGCGGTTGATAAGTCAGTGTCGATTGATCCGTAGTATAGTGCTAGCGCTAGCCAGGTCATTTCTGCGAAAGTAGTACTCCAAAAAGAGATATATGACTTATATGCTCCCCTTGTAATCTACCACAAGGGGAGCAAAAATTTCTGTGCAGAATGAATCCTTCCGACATAAAAGGGAGTCTATCACACCACTAGTACATTATTCATTTCCTGCAGAATGCTGTTGATCTGGTTAAGTATATCTAAACGGTAATTTTGTATTGAAGCTATTTTTGCAAAGGCAGTATCCATAGATGCATAATCCTTTTCCTTTATTAAGGCCTTGTATTCCTCTACAGTATCTTTGATCTGTCCTTTGGTGTCTTTTAAAGAGTTTACCAGTTCAACGATTTGAGCATGGTACTCTTTTAGCTGAGCAGTTGTTTCTTTGGGAAGTATTGTACCACTGTCTTTTAACTCTTTTAATTTTTGAGCCAGGGCTAAGCGCAGTTCATTATTTTTATCGGTAACGCTAATGTTATTCTCACGGTTTTTAAGTACATCCAGTCTGTGCTCCGCTAAAGCCTTTCGGAACGCTTTAAATTCATCTTTCTTGGAAGCTAGCTGTGACTGTTTCTCCTGGTTACGAGCTTTGATTTCTTCAATCTTCTGCTGTCTTTCCTGCAATGTTTCAATTCGTTTGTCTAATTTGCTCCCCTCTCCCGGAGTGGCCGCAAATACTGTAGAACTCACAACAAGGGTAAAAATTACGGCTAGTAAGGGTACCATTATTTTTTTCATTTCACAAGACCTCTTTTCTTTCATACTTTTCTAATATTATGGGGTTGGGATAATTAATTCCTCACTTGAGACATCATCCAGGCTTTTTAAGACATCATTTAGACTTTGAAGCGTGGAATCCACTTCTGACAACTGCTTTGATGCTACAGCTTCACCGGTAGGATTTTTATTTGCGGTGCTCTGATCTGTAGGACTCTTGCTCTGTCCTGTTATCTGGGAATCTGAAATATTTTGAGGAATAGACGGCAATCGTTCTGATTGTGTTTCCGAAGATTTTTGGCCGGAACAGCCAGTCAGTGAGATTGTTATGAGTAATGCCAATAAGATGGTCCCTGTTTTCCTCATTCGTCACCTCCTGGCTCTATCTTAACGTTTTTGGTTTGTGCAATACAAAGGTCAAACTGTGGCAAAGTTGTGGCAATTCTTTTTATCTTGAAAAGAATCGGCTACAATAGTGTAAAGGAAGTGAGAAGGTGAAAAAATTAATATACTTAGCGGATGATGACGAAAATATCCGCGACTTAATAAATATGTTTCTGTCTAATGAAGGATTTGAAGTGAAACCTTTTGCGAATGGGGATAAATTACTGGCTGCGTTTTTGCAAAGACCTGCCGATTTAGTCATCCTTGACATCATGATGCCGGGCACTGACGGAATTTCTGTATGTGCACAGATTCGAAACTGCAGTAATACCCTTATAATTATTGTGTCCGCAAGAGACAATGAAATTGACCGGATAACAGGGATTACGCTGGGTTCGGATGATTATATGACAAAACCTTTTTCTCCTATGGAACTAGTGGCCAGAGTTAAAGCATTATTTCGCAGACATGAACTGGATACTGGCGGCACGTCCATGCAGATCTTAGCGGCCGGCAATTTGAATATCAATGCGGCCACCAGAGAGGCAAAGGTAGATGGACAGCCGTTTGATCTGACACCAACGGAATTGGCTTTAATGGTCTATCTTTTGCAAAACAACACCCGAGCCGTATCCAGGGATGAACTATTGAAAAATGTTTGGAAATTTGATTTTGAGGTTGATTCCCGGGCCACGGATGATGTGGTAAAACGTCTGCGCAAAAAGATTGCCGCAGTTAATTGTAGTGTAAAAATTGAGTCTGTCTGGGGATTTGGATTCAAGTTATGCGAAGGGAGAGAATAATTTGTGAAACCGATCAAAAGCGCTATTGTTACTCCTTTTATCATCTTGATCATAGTATTTTCCCTGGCGACCTTGCTGTTATTCAATCTTTCGGTAAATCTTTACTTGGACAGAAATGCCCGGACTGAACTGCAGGGTGTCGTAAAGGCCATGGAAAGTGTAGTAAAAAAAGAACTGCCGGGTAATCTCCGAAACGCTACTGCGGCAAATTTAGCGGCTCCTTTTACAAACCTCTACAGAGCGCTGCGTTCTTCTCAATTAGCAGTAAATACAGAGATGATTTTCTACAGTCCAAATCAGGAACTGCTCTCTCCCCGAAGGGATAGTTTTAACAGTTTTGTCAGCAACCAATTATTGATACAACTCAGCAGGAAGCTTCCTAATATGCAGGATAACCGAGTATATACCATCCGCATGGGGAACGAAAAATACTTTGTACTGTCATACCCGGTCACGAATGTCGGGAGTCCGGCGATTGTTTTTGTATCCCATGCGGATAAGGAGATCGCCTTAGTTCGTTTTACAAATATTATACTAATTAGCATTATGCTAATCGGAGCCTTACTGGCTGTAGGGCTGGCCCATCGTTTATCTCTCCAGATTACACGCCCCGTCAGCGAGCTTTGCAGGCTAACCAAAGACATCGGTTCGGGTGACTTTTCCGCTCTTCTTCAGACCCGTAATGATGATATTCTTGAACTGCATATACTCAAACAAAGTATTGGCGAGATGTCCGCCAAGCTTGAAGCCTATGATAAATCACAAAAAGCATTCCTGCAGAATGCTTCTCATGAGCTGAAAACTCCTCTTATGTCTATTCAGGGATATGCGGAAGGGGTGATCAGCGGGGTAGTGCCTGATGTCAAACATGCCGCCCAAATCATCCACAGCGAAAGTATACGACTGGGTACACTGGTGGAGGAACTGCTGATACTGTCACGTATTGAAGGCCAGACGTATAGCAGGGAACTCACCCAAGTTGACTTGGAAAATATTCTCAAGGAATATGTCCAGCGTCTCCACGGCCTTGCCGCCAAACATCAACGTGAACTAACACTCATCCTGCCGAGTAAACCTGTATTCGTACTGGCGGATGATACGCTTTTATCCCAGATAGTAATCAACATCGTGTCGAATTGCCTGCGTTACGCCAAAACTACCGTGAGCATAACTTTACTTGAAGATGGAAATTCCGCAGTCATTCGTATAGCGGATGATGGTGACGGCATACCGGAATCGGATCTATCCCATATTTTTGAAAGGTTTTATAAGGGTAAAGGAGGAAATTTCGGTCTGGGGTTAGCCATTGCTAAATCTGCTGTAGAACTTATGGGTGGGAGCATCCGGGCAGATAACTGCCATACAGGAGCCGTATTCGAAATAACATTGCCTAAGCATATAAGTAGAATGGATTAGCTATTAGTTGAACTTCTCAACGGTCTGGGCTAAGTTTTGTTACAGCCTCTTCAACCAAATGATCGTTCCTCTATTTTGTTGTTTCTAAAAATTAAAAGGAGTGTAAAATCATCGATACTGCAAGATGATTTTACACTCCTTTTTCTATGAATAGTTTTCAAGAATAAGTGAATCTTGGTAACCTTCTCCCGTAAATGCTCCAGCAGATAAGTTATTGGATAAGTTAACACGTTCTTTAATGATAGTTAACATATCCATAACACACAAGTCTTTATCGTTTAGTATAATAAGAATTGTTAAAAAGACAATAATACTTTAAATTATGAGGAGGATTTACTAATGTTCAAAAGGATTCTAGTGCTATTATTTGTTCTAAGTTTAGCAGTTACTATGGCAGGATGCGGCCAAAAGTCAGAGACCCCAGTAAAACCAGCACAAGTAGAACCAACAGTAAAACAACTTAGCGGCACCGTAATTATTGATGGTTCTGGTACAGTTTATCCCTTAATGGCCCATATCGCAGAAGAGTACATGACTAAAGTACAGCCTAAAGTAAGTGTTCAAGTAGGACGTGCAGGTTCCAGCGCTGGTTTCAAAAAGTTCATTCCTGGAGAAATAGATTTCTCTGATGCTTCAAGAGTCATTAAAGACGAAGAAAAAGCTGCCCTTGAAGCAAAAGGATTGAAGTTTGGCACAGATATTTTAGAGTTCAAAGTTGCTCTTGATGGCTTAACAATTGTTATCAACAAAGACAATACATGGGCAAAAGAAATGACCAAAGATCAAATCGTGAATATGTATCTGTCAGGAAAATATAAGGCAGATGACAAAGTTCTTTGGTCAGATATCAAATCTGACTGGCCTAAGGAAGAAATCAAATTCTATGGACCAAACGAAAACCACGGAACTTATGAGTTCTTCTTTGAAACTATTTTGAAAAAGCAAAAAATGGTAAAGACAGCTAACCTTCAGCAAGAATACTCAACGCTGGTTGACTTAGTTTCCAAAGATAAAAATGCTATTGCGTTCTTTGGATTTGGATACTATGTGACAAATAAAGACAAGCTTCAAGCAGTTGCTGTAGATTTCGGTAAAGGTCCGGTTGAACCTACTCTGAAAACAATTGGAGAAGACCTTCCTTACGCTGGATTTACCCGTCCTGTATTCACTTATCTGAATGTCGCACATGCTAAGCAAAAACCAGAAATATTAGATTATGCAAAGTATGTCGTATCAGACCAAGGTTGTGAAAGATTAGCAGGAGAAAATGGATTTGCACCTCTGCCTTCATCAGTTTACAAAGGTTATCTTGAGCAACTAAATGCAATTAAATAAATCTCAATAATAATAGTTTTGCTTTAAGATGAGAAGACTACAATACTTCTCATCTTAAAGTTGTCTTAAAGATGAGCGACTGTTCAGATATAATTTCAGGACGGAGAGAGTTTGATGAGTGAAAGTAATCATGTCAGGGATATAATCAGAAATAATATAAAACACAGAAAAAATCGATTAGAAATGATTATGCCTAAGTTGTTTTTGATAGCAGGCTCAATCTCAATATTTACAACTATTGGCATTGTCTTGACTTTGCTGATTGATGCCTATCACTTTTTTGAACAAGTGCCTATCAGAGAGATTTTCAGTACAAAGTTAGCCCCCTTAGGTGTTAACCCTTCTTTTGGAATATTACCCTTAATTAATGGAACTATTATTACTTCGTTGATAGCGATGTTTGTAGCAGTTCCGGTAGGATTAACTGCTGCAATGTATTTAAGTGAATTCTCTTCAGAGAATACAAGAAAAATCATAAAACCTGTTATGGAGGTTTTAGCAGGTATTCCCACAATAGTTTATGGTTTTTTTGCATATTCTTTCGTTACGCCATTGCTAATGAATCTAATACCTACCCTTGAACCCAAAAATGCTCTAAGCCCAGGGATAGTTATGGGTATCATGATTATTCCCCTTGTTACATCCTTATCTGAAGATGCCATGAGTTCTGTTCCTAATGACATGAGGGAAGGTGCTCTTGCACTTGGCTCAACAAGATTGGAAGTTACTTTAAAAGTTGTGATTCCAGCTGCGATTTCTGGTATTATGGCTTCTTTTGTTTTAGCTATTTCCAGGGCAATTGGAGAAACAATGATTGTAACAATTGCCAGCGGGAGTTCAAAAAATTTCACACTCGATATTACACAATCCATGCAGACAATGACAGCCTATATTGTTGAATTTACAAGTGGCGATGCAGGGATAGGAACAGGGTATTATAGTTTATATGCTGTAGGTTTAGTATTATTTATTTTTACCCTTATAATGAATTTGCTGTCGCGATACATCTCTCGTAAGTATAGGGAGGAATACTAATCATGAATCATCATAATAGCTCAGATAATAATGAGAAAAATATTGAGTTGAATAATGAAGGTAAGTTAAAAACCTTTTTTAATAAAGACATTATTTCTAAAAGAATGAATAATCGTATTCTTCTAGATAAAGTTGCAAAAAAACTGTTTTTTGGATCTATCCTATTTGCTTTAATAATATTAGTAATATTATTTTACAGAATAGGGGTACTAAGTATCGGATGGATAGACCTGCAATTCTTAACAAGTAATCTATCCATCTTTCCGGAAAAAGCTGGAATATATGGTGTTTTAATCGGTTCATTTTTACTAATGGTAGTAGTTATACCTGTAACTCTGCTATTAGGAATATCGACAGCTATATATCTGGAAGAATATGCAAAAAAAGGACGATTCCAATCATTTGTCAATATCAATATTTCTAATTTAGCAGGTGTACCTTCGGTTATCTTTGGATTACTTGGATTAACGGTTTTTGGGAGATTGCTTAACTTGGGTTCCAGCATACTTGCAGGCGGATTAACACTGTCTTTATTAGTACTGCCTATTATTGTTGCAGCAGGTCAAGAAGCAATCAGAGCAGTACCTGGCTTTTTGAGAGATGGAGCATATGCTATGGGAGCAACTAAGTGGACTACAGTAAGAACGGTTGTTTTACCATCAGCCTTACCAGGAATTTTGACTGGATCTATTCTGGCTGTTTCAAGAGCTATAGGAGAAACAGCACCTCTAGTTGTTCTTGGTATACCAGCTTTGATCCTTAGAGTACCGAATAGTTTAATGTCTGATTTTACTGCTTTACCCATTCAGATTTATTATTGGACACTTGATACAGTTCTAACACCAGAGTATGCAAATATGGCCGCAGCTACGATCGTGGTATTGCTGGTGTTATTATTTTTATTAAATTCTGTAGCAATTGTAATAAGAAACAAGTATCAAAGACGATATTAATATGGAGAGGAATGCTTTGTTAATGTTAAACGAAAAAAATAATAATCATCATCAGAATAACATTGTGTATGACGTTAAAAAATTAAATCTCTGGTATGGCGATGTCCTGGCACTTAAGGATATAAACCTAACAATAAGAGAAAATCAAGTTACTGCGATTATCGGACCTTCAGGATGTGGTAAATCAACTTTTATTAAGACACTGAATCGTATGGTGGATAATATTCCTGCTGTAAGAACATCAGGAGAGGTCCTTTATTATGGGACAAATATTTTTAGCGATACACTCAGGGTAGAAGAGCTAAGAACTTCAGTGGGTATGGTTTTTCAAAAACCGAATCCATTTCCCAAATCCATTTATGAAAATGTTGTCTATGGTCCAAAGATACATGGAATTAGCGACAAAAAAATATTATCTGAAATTACTGAAACAAGTCTTAAGAGTGCTTCTTTATGGGAAGAGGTTAAAGACCGGTTACATGCCAATGCCTATGGACTTTCAGGTGGTCAGCAACAAAGACTTTGTATTGCCAGATCCCTTGCGATTCAACCGCAAGTTCTATTGATGGATGAACCGACCTCTGCTTTGGATCCAATTGCTACGAATAAGATTGAAGAATTAATTAATGAGCTGAAAAAATATTATACAATTGTTATAGTTACTCATAACATGCAGCAAGCAGCTAGAATTTCAGATATCACATCTTTCTTCTTAAGTGGTGAAGTTATAGAAACTGATGCAACTCAAAAAATATTTACGAATCCAAATGATAAGAAAACAGAAGACTATATTACAGGTAAATTTGGTTGATTATATATAAGAATTCAGTTCGATCCATAAATATTACTGCTGAAGCACCTCGTGCTTCAGTTTTTTATCCTTAACTCCCCTGTACTGAAGTACAGGGGTTAACGCAGGAAGCGACTGGAAGTCGCCGGTATCGGCTAAAGCCGACTAGAGCATTTCGGGCAATTATTTGCAATAAAAAAACAAGGCTAATAGAAACTCTAATCGCCTTGTTTTAACCATGCTTGAAAAATGCTCACAAAACGATAGCTCTTCACCAATGGGGTGACAGTCTCAGGGCTCTTAATCCTGAAACCAGGTATGGATTTAAGAGAAAATCCACCCTTCGGAGCCATCCCCTTTCTATAAGCATCAACGATATCTCTCATACCTCAGCTTATCTACTCTTGTCAGGCCCACCTCTATCTCGTGATATTAAATTAGTATGATTGTAGCGGATATTGTCAAATGAGTCCGCCCAAATATGATGGACTGGAAAATACTAAAAAAAAGCCCTCGCTAGAAGGGGAAGTTAAATAAGAAGAAGGAAAGAAAAGAAATAATGAAAAAGATATTCTTATGTGAATCGCTAAATTAGCGAGTTGTTATCTTCTGTTTTTAGTTTAAACCATAATTGTTACCCTTCCATGAACTTTGTGAAAAGAGTTGGTTAAACTTTTGTATGGAAGGCCTCCTATCGTAATAGATAAGAATTGCCTCCCATTGCCTTAACTTCTTTCTTAATTTGGGCAGCTCGTTCGGAGACAAGTAAGGGTGTCCAACTTAGGTCACTATTGTTGATGATAAGGCAAGCTAGGGCAACACTAAGGCTTTCGGTACTGGGTAACTGTTGGCAACAATGTTCAAATTGAGCTAGGATGTTGACTGCCATATTTCCCAAGTCTGTTGAGGAAGTGATCATAATAAAATCGTCACCTCCAATGTGTCCGACAAAGGTTTTTTCAGAGGTTTTACTGGCTTCATGTAACAAGACCTCGCTTAACATTTTGATAGCAAGGTCGCCTTGTTGAAATCCATATAAGTCGTTATAGTATTTAAATTGGTTAAGATCTACATAGATAAGGCCAAAGTTTAAGCCTCGTTCTATATGTTGTCGGATTTCCTGGTCAATGCGCAGGTTGCCTGGTAATCCAGTCAGTGGGTTGGCTCCTTGGGCAAGCTGAATTTGTCGTTCGGAGATCGCTTTAATGAGATTTGCCACGGAAACCATGCCAACTGGCTTACGCTGGTTAGCGACAATAATGCCGTCATATAGCTGGGCATCCGGACGTTGCATAGCTAAACTAGACACCACTTCTAAAGGAGTGGTGTCTTCAACTATGAGGGGATTTGAATTCATGATGATGGGAACAGTTTTTTCTAGAAAAAGAGATACACCATAGCGAGTGCCTAGCGCTGCAAAGAGTCGGTCGCGTTGCATCACACCAACAATACGGGAGTTTGCAATGATCCCCACCAGCCATTTGTGGGGGTTATCACGGAAGTAAGTTTCGATGGAACTGACAAGGGTATTGGTATCAAACAAGGCTAAGGGCTCAACCATGGAAAGGATAGGGCTCTGATCACTTAATTTAAGCCGACGGACTGGATTAAGGATCTCCATAACGGCTGGATTAATGTTTTTTCGTTCGAAGCTGGGTCTTGCCACAAAGAAGCCCTGTACGTAATCCACTCCCAATTGAACCACTGTACGCATTTCTTCTGCAGTTTCCACGCCTTCTGCGATGATACTGCACCCAATACGCTTCGAAAAGGTGACAAACGTTTCCAGTAAGGCCCATTTGATAGGATCAGAATTAACGCCTTGAATTAAGGAACGATCAATTTTTAAAAAGTCAGGGTGTAGCTCCGCTACAGACTGTAACGAGGAGTAGCCAGCTCCAACGTCATCTAAAGCAATAAGGTAACCCTGACTACGATAATGATCTAAAGCATCTCGGAACGTCGAGAAATCGTCAATGGCACTTCGTTCGGTAATTTCTAAGACAACATCCGACGGAGATAACCCTTTTTCAATAAGCAGTTTTCTAGTATAGCCCGAGGCAAACTCGGGGTCGATGAGGACTTGAGGGTTAATGTTGAGGAAGAGCATTTCTTTGTTTTGGGCAATAGAAGGGTAGGAATTGATTGCTTGACGCCGACAAAGTGTCTCAATGGAATAGAGCTGGCCTATCTTTTCGGCAAAGGGGAAGAGGTCAGCAATATTGTTAAAACATGCGGTACCTGGCATACGGGCTAACGCCTCAAAACCGAAAATCTCTCCGCTTTGGGCATCAATAATCGGTTGAAAAGCGGCTTTCAAGTATGTGTCAGGTTCTTCGATTAGGTGAGAAATCTCTTCGCGACGTGCAAAAAAATAGGGATCTGGTTCGGATTTATTGAGGAGGAAGGCCTCTTTCACAGCCGCATACAGTAGATAATCGGCGCTTCGGCCAACTTCGTTGATACACCGGGCAAGCCCAGAACGTAATCTGATTTTCTCATTAACTAGTTTTCTAAGTCTACCGTTAAACCGTTCTTCTAATGGAAGAACCCAACGCTCGATAACTTCAGTTATATCCCATTGAATATTTTCTCCTGGAACAAAATAGACAACGAAGTCATCCCCACCTCTGCTTTCTAAATGAGAGAACAGATAGAGGCTACGTTGTTGTTTAATAGTAAGTTTAAGTTCATTTTCGATTTCAGCCAGAATTTGGTTGCAGATTTTGTACCCATAACGAAACTCTACCTCCTGAAATTTTATGATATCAAGATATAACACCCAGATTGTTTTCTTGTCCCTAAGTAGACGG
Source organism: uncultured Desulfosporosinus sp. (assembly GCA_927405585.1). Taxonomy (GTDB): domain Bacteria; phylum Bacillota; class Desulfitobacteriia; order Desulfitobacteriales; family Desulfitobacteriaceae; genus Desulfosporosinus. The sequence goes on along the minus strand of CAKMJS010000158.1, from coordinate 5,441 downwards.
TATAGCTTTTGTTGGCTCATATCTACAGAATTAAACATACTAAAACTCCTTTGTTGATCCAGCATGAAGCTTAATTTGAGTCTATTTCAATGTGTATAATCCTTATTACATAATAATACTCGATTGTTAAAATCTAATTAACTGATTGTAAATATATTGTTAAAATTATCCTCTTTAAAACCTATATTTAAAGTTTGAGTTAGGTAGTATATTCAAGTTTTAGTTAATGACAATATATGTTATCAAGCAAGCACCAACACGTAATTAGTCCAATAAATAAATAACTTAAACTTAACACAATTAAGTTTTTTTTTAACATTAGAGTAATACGTCCTTAACACTGATGAGATAAAATTATCGTAAGTACAGAGGAGAGGTGTTGACTTGGATATGTATGAGAGTATTATTGGTCAAACAATTGGTAAGATGACAAAGTTACTTCTTGCTACAGCGGGCCCCTTGCAATATATTCTCGACACACCAGGGGTAACCCATGTTCATTGTTTGGAACAGGCCTACGTTACTTTAAAGCAGGATGGAAAAGAGGAGGTAGCCAGATTATTCAAGGCTCATCACTCAACACTCTCAAAAGGGTTATACTGGGCTGATCGCGGTTGGAAAAATGTTAATCATTTTTATAGTCATCCAGAAAAGCAAGGACTCATTAACTGGCCGGGCGCAACGGCGGAGTGCCAATACTATTTCAACAAGGCTTTCACTATTCTTCCAAACAACGTTGATAAAGGGATGTTCTTTTTGGGCGCAGCGCTACACCTAGTACAAGACATGTGTGTACCCCACCATTCTTTAGGAATTCTTTTCGACGGTCACAAAGAGTTCGAAACCTGGGCGACACAAAACTGGCTAAAGTTCCCGGCAACCAGTGGTAAGTATTTGCCATTTTCTCACCCAGCCCAATGGATTGAGTATAATGCTAACGTTTCTGGCCCTCTCTATCCCTTGGTATCCCAGTTGGAAGGCTGTTCTGAAGAGAACTATCATAAGGCGTCAAAAATATTGATCCCGCTGACAATTGCCACTTCAGCGGGGTTTTTGAATTTTGCTTGGGAGTACTTAGATAATTTAAGGTTATGTCTCGTGTAAACGGAAAAAAAGGAAGTTGAGAGGGAGGGGCAGAGTTGAAACAATTAAGGATCCTTGTATTCTCTGCAGCGTTTGGTAACGGGCATTTTCGGGCGGCGGAAGCGGTTATTGAAGGCATACGGCTCAAGGAGCCTTTGGTAGAAATAATTCATTTAGATTTTGGTGATTTCTTGAGTAAGCGCTTGAACACTGTGGCCAAAAGCTTATACATGGAGATGATTAAACATACTCCGAGGCTCTGGGGAAGATTTTATGATAAGACAGCTAGGCTACAACCGAAGTCGGTGATACAACGTTTTCTAAATCAATTAGGTCGCAGTGGTTTTATAAACTACATTCAGGCCTTCGAGCCAGATCTTATTGTTTGTACTTACCCAACAGTGTCTTCGGTCCTAGCTCAACTTAGGCTGGAAAGTATTCTTCATGTTCCCGTGATAACCGTCATCACCGATTATGCTGTGCACAGTCTTTGGGTCCATCCTGAGGTAGATCGCTATATGGTGGCTTGTGAGGAAGTAAAGGCAAGCTTAGTGTCCTGGGGAATTGAAACACAACGAATACGTGTGACGGGGATCCCAGTCAGCCCAAAATTCGATCGAGATATGAATCGAGGGGAGATTATATCAAAACTCGGTTTAAATCCTGATCTTCCCACCTTTTTAGTGATGGGTGGAGTGTACGAGGGGGAAATCGTGAAAAGGATCGGCAAGCAACTGGCAGAGTCTCTAATTCCTGTTCAATCAATTATTGTCTGTGGAAAGAACGAAAAACTCTACCACAATTTAGAAGAAGTATGTGTACGGGCTCGTAACCTGATCGTGAGGTTTGGGTATGTTCATAATGTTGAAGAATTAATGGAGGTTTCCGATCTAATTATCACGAAAGCGGGCGGGTTAACGGTTTCTGAGGCTTTAACGAAGCACTTGCCCCTGGTTATCTTCAAGCCGATCCCGGGGCAGGAAGTTGAAAATGCACAGTTCGTGCAACGCATGGGTGCTGGGCAGGTTGCTGGGACAGAAGAGGAATTAGCACAACTTCTAAACCGCTACTTGACCTGTCCCGAGGATCTTGAAGGTATAAAGCAGAAAGTAGGTCTTGCTGTGCCTGGCCGCTCCACAGAACGGGTTGTGGATGATTTGCTTCAGTTAGCGTTAGTAGGAAGAATGAAGAAAAAGATTGGATAAACAGTGACACAGTATTTAAAGCGCCTGGTCCGAGAGATTAATTTTCTAAAAGGGAACGCCTGGGATTTAAAAGGAGGTTGCTTGAAAATGACCCCGCAATACAAATATTCCTTAATGAATACCAAAGAGGCTACTTACTATCTCGAAGTATCAAGCTTTAAATTTAAGAAACTGATTAGAGAAGGACAATTAACTCCCCAGGCATTGACTGTGCGCAGTGGAAAAGAAGTTCATTTCTTTGACCCAGTTGAACTGACAAAAGTTAAGAGAATGTTAATTAAGGAAGGGTATCACTACCAACATGCGTAAGAAGATAAACTTCAATAAGGACTAATAAATGATTAGAAAGGTCAAGGCGAGCCAATAAGTAACTTGAGTTCACCTTGTGACGGTGTTCTAAAATATTTAACTTTAACTTTACACTAAGTTCATCCAGATTTTACATACAACGATTACTATATATATAGTAATTCTTTTAGAATCAAAATAGTAAAGGAGGGCCTTTATTAGGGGGAGTTATAGCGTGGCAAAAGTCTTACTTATAGAGGACGATGTTCAAATTCAAGAACTAATCCGAGTTAACCTAGAAAAAGAAGGGTTTACAATAATAACCGCCTTTAACGGAGAACAAGGATTAGCTTTTGCCAGTCGAGAAAAACCTGACCTGATAATACTAGATCTATCGCTACCTGGACTAGATGGTTATGATGTATGTAAAACTCTTCGTGCTCAAATTGATACCTCTGCAATCCCTATCATTATGTTAAGTGCACGTGACGATGTAGCGGACAAAATAATCGGGCTTGAGCTAGGGGCAGACGATTACATGACGAAGCCTTTTAGTCATCGAGAACTCTATGCCAGAATCAAGGCGAGGTTTAGAGAAGGGCAACGAAAAGTTGAACTACCTAACGGCCCTTTGAGGTGGGGGGACTTAGAGATCATACAAGAAAGTTACATTGCTACAATATCTGCTAAGCCTTTGAACTTAACGGTCAAAGAATTTGAATTGTTAGTTCTCTTTGTAACTAACCCTTACCAAGTATTTAGTAGAGAATACCTAATCCAAAAAGTTTGGGGGCAGCTATCTAGCACGGATAGCAGAACGCTGGATGTCCATATTAGCCATTTGCGCAATAAGCTTAAAGCCTTAGGATCAGTTCTTGAATCGGTTCGGGGAGTAGGATACCTATTTGTACGCCGGAATCATTAATGTAACTTTAACAGTTACTTTACATTTATTTCTTTAGAACTTTACAAACATTCAGTATAATCGTTCTAGTACCTAAAAGAAAACTTGAGAGTAAATAAATTATTGTTTAAGTGCGATGAAGAAATAGCTTCTAGTTTATAGAGTAATAGAAGTGTACCTATCCTTTGACTAGATTTCCTTAATTTTGAGAATAGTGACCGAAAAAAGGAGCAAGGTTATTTCTTGCTCCTTTTATGCGAGAGGTGTTGAGGTTGCCTCATAATAAGTCCTGAGTATGTTTTAATGACCACTTGGCGCGTTATTTATTCATTAGTAGCGCTGTTTTGGTCTCACTGATAATTTTATGTATTATTTGGTTTGTTGGTATGCAGGGCTTATCTACATATAATATGCATCAAGAGTCTCGGGTTTCAGATCGAACTGCATTTTTTTGAACGGCGAACTAATCGAAGAAGATGTAACAAGTATCCTTTTTACCCGACCTGCCAAAAAGAAAACGGAGGATTATATATCGGGTCGTTTCGGTTAAAGTGATGGTTTCTTTTTCGCTCACGTTACTTAATTTAAAGAAGTGTATAAGCAATTTCTATAAGAGGAGGGTTCTAGATGCCAACTCGCCAGAAATTTGATAATGACTTGGAGGATCTTCGTCTTAATATAATAGACATGGTAAACATTGTAGGGTTGCGAATTCGCAATGCTGTAGACTCTTTAGCTAATCAGGATCTTGAGCTAGCCAATACTGTTGTTGTGGGAGATCTAGCTGTCAACGACATGCAAGCGATCATTGAAAAACAGTGTATTTTATTAATTGCTACTCAGCAACCCTTTGCACGTGATTTACGCAAGCTGGTAGCTGGTTTTAAAATCTCCATATATTTAGAAAGAATGGGTGATCTGTCCGTTGATTTGGCAAAAATAACCCTAAGAATAGGGCAAGATAAATTGATCAAACCCCTCATTGAAATTCCTCGTATGAGTGTCTTAGTGCAAGAAATGCTCCAAAAGGGGCTGAAGGCATACATCCAAGAAGATTGTGAGGCTGCCGCACTAATGACGCTATTGGATGATGAGATTGATTTGATATATTCTCAAGTTTTTGAGGAACTGCGTCTTATCATGATAAAAGAGCCCACTCAGGTAACGCAAGCCACATATCTTCTGTTTGCCTGTCGCTTTTTGGAACGCTTGGGAGACTACAGTACTAATATTGCTGAAGAGATTACGTATCTGTGTACTGGTGCGAGAGTAAATTTGAACGTATAAATGATACGGAGGAATCTACTCCACCGAATAGTTTTTCCTAACGTTCCAGTGTTTAGAAATTGCTTCGACGAGGTTAATCTGGTTGTGAATCTTGTTAGGTCAAGAGAATTGAATAGGGGTATGAAAAGCCGATACTGAGAAGAAGCCTCATGTATCGGCTTTTGTAATCTAATAAAGGGTTTGCCTTTGGAACTAAGGGAGCTTTAGACAACTGTGTAGACTTTTGAGTTTGAGTAGGTTATCCTAATAAAGTTAACTAATGTTAACTTTCTGAAAGGAGTTCATCCTTTATATATGAATACAGATTGGAAGAAGAATATCATTCTTTTCTTGGCAAGCCAGACTATATCGCTCTTTGGATCATCACTGGTTATGTATGCTATTATGTGGCATATCACGTTAACAACTCAGTCAGGTGTCATGATGACGATCGCGATCATTTGCGGTTTTGTGCCTACTTTATTTCTTTCTCCATTTGCAGGAGTATGGGCTGACCGTTATAACCGAAAAACACTCATTATTCTATCGGACTCTTTGATTGCCTTATCAACACTTATTTTAGCTATAGTGTTTCTGATGGGATACGGTTCGCTATGGTTGCTCTTTTTGATGTCTGCCGTAAGAGCGTTGGGATCAGCGATTCAAACGCCGGCGATTGGAGCCTTCCTTCCCCA
>CAKMJS010000157.1 GCA_927405585.1 uncultured Desulfosporosinus sp. | reverse complement strand
TGAACCCGTCAAACCAGGGGATCTTGTGGCGGTCGTGAAAGCCGATGCCCGAACCCTGCTCTCCGGTGAGCGCACTGCCCTGAATTATCTGCAACGGATGAGTGGCATCGCCACCCATACCCGCAAACTGGCCAACTATTTTGTGCCGGACCAGAACCTCGGCCAATACAGTGCCAGCCAGCTTCCGGAAAAGCAGTTTATCTTTAATGACGGCTATTGTCACGTCCATGACGAAATCATGATCGATGAGTTAGAAGAGGCCAAGGCCGATGTGAAATCAAGATCTGCCAAGTCAAGATAAAAATTTCTAAGTTGTTCTGCTGTGAGCATCCGATCTTGACCAATCAACAGCTGAACACGATTAAGCAACTTGATAATGATAAGCTCAAAACAGTGACCCTATCCATTCTTTATAAAGCCTCTAAAGGGGTGAAATCGATGGAAAAGGCCTTGGATAGGATTTTCAGAGAAACTGATAAAGCGATCAGCGAAGGGGCGAATATCATTATCCTGTCTGACCGCGGCGTCAATGAGAGTTATGCGGCCATCCCTGCACTTTTGGCATCCTCAGGGCTTCACCACCACTTGATCAGAAAAGAGATCAGGACCAACATGGGGATCGTCCTGGAATCTGGAGAACCAAGGGAAGTGCACCATTTCTGTACCCTTCTCGGGTATGGTGTTACTGCTATTAATCCGTATCTAGCCTATGAGACAATTAGGAATCTCTCAGACAAAGGACTCCTAGACGGACTAACTTATGAAGAGGGTAAAAAGAACTTCATTAAGGCATCTGTCAAAGGGATCCTTAAAGTTCTCACCAAAATGGGTATATCAACTGTGCGTAGCTATCATGGATCTCAAATTTTTGAGGCAGTTGGCCTGAGAAAAGATCTTATCGACAAATATTTCACGATGACACCATCACGAGTGGAAGGGATAGGCCTTGAAGAACTAGCCATCGAGAATCAGATGAGGCACGATAGCGCCTATCTTGAGAATTCGCCCTACACCGACACCCTTGAAGTGGGGGGATACTTCCAGTGCAAAGAGGATGGGGAAACCCATGTTTATAATCCTGAAACCATCTATCTGCTTCAAAAAGCTTGTAGAGAAGGAGATTACTCCCTCTACAAAGAGTTCTCTAAAAAGGTCAATCAAGAAATAAGCACCCTCAGGAATCTGCTTAAGTTCAAGTATCATGCAGGGGATACGATTCCGATTGAAGAAGTGGAATCGGTTGCTTCCATTGTCAGAAAGTTTAAGACCGGGGCAATGTCCTATGGCTCCATCAGTAAGGAAGCCCATGAATGTCTGGCGATTGCAATGAATAGACTGGGCGGAATGAGCAATACCGGTGAAGGTGGAGAGGATCCCGAACGATTCACGGTCATGCCCAATGGAGACACTAAAAACAGTGCCATCAAGCAGGTAGCTTCAGGACGCTTCGGCGTGACCAGCAACTACCTAGTCAATGCTAAAGAGATCCAGATAAAAATGGCTCAGGGAGCAAAACCCGGTGAGGGGGGTCAACTGCCAGGGCGTAAGATTTATCCGGAAATTGCTAAGGTAAGGCACTCAACGCCAGGGGTTGATCTTATTTCGCCGCCGCCCCATCATGATATTTATTCGATTGAAGATTTGGCGGAACTCATTCACGACCTTAAAAATGCCAACAAAGAGGCGCGGATAAGCGTCAAGCTTGTTTCTGAAGTGGGTGTAGGGACTATTGCAGCTGGGGTAGCCAAAGGAAAAGCGGACGTCATCTTGATCAGTGGCTATGACGGAGGGACAGGAGCGTCTCCAAGAACAAGCATTCAAAATGCAGGCCTTCCCTGGGAGCTGGGGCTTGCCGAGACGCATCAGACTCTGGTACTCAACAAGTTAAGAGACAGGGTCGTAGTTGAAACCGATGGGAAGCTGCTTTCAGGAAGGGATGTTGTGATTGCGGCAATGCTTGGAGCAGAGGAATTCGGCTTTGCGACAACCCCTCTAATTGCCTTAGGATGTGTAATGATGAGGGTCTGCAATCTCAACACGTGTCCTGTAGGTATCGCCACTCAAGACGAAACGTTAAGAAAAAACTTTACCGGTAAACCGGAGTATGTAGAGAACTTTATGAGATTTGTCGCGCAGGAAATGCGTGAAATTATGGCTAAGCTTGGCTTTAGGACGATCACTGAAATGGTTGGACGGACAGATAGACTTAAAACCAAAGAGAATATTAAGCACTGGAAGGCAACCAATCTTGATCTGTCGACGATATTGTATCAACCGTATGCGGGTGCCGATCTTAGTCGCTTCAACACTCAAACGCAGAACCATATGCTGGAAAAATCACTTGATATGAAAAAGCTACTCAGGTTATGTAAGCCAGCGCTAGACGACCAGAAACCTATTAGGGCTAAACTAAAGATTAATAATGTCGACAGGGTTGTCGGAACCATCGTGGGAAGTGAAATTTCGAAGCGCTACGGTCTCCAGGGACTTCCCGAAGATACGATCAAATTGACCTTCGTTGGTTCAGCTGGACAGAGCTTTGGAGCCTTTATTCCCAAGGGAATGTCTCTTGAACTAGAAGGTGATGCCAACGATTATTTAGGAAAGGGTCTTTCCGGGGGGAAAATTGTGGTCTATCCTCCCAAAGATTCTGACTTTGAACCTGAGAACAATATCCTAATTGGAAATGTCGCCTTGTACGGAGCCACTTCGGGAGAAGCCTATATCAATGGAATCGCCGGAGAACGATTCTGCGTGAGGAATAGCGGAGTCCAAGCAGTTGTTGAAGGTGTGGGAGATCATGGCTGTGAATATATGACAGGTGGTAAAGTGGTCGTCCTTGGTAAAACAGGAAGAAACTTTGCAGCGGGAATGTCGGGTGGCGTAGCCTATATCCTGGACTTTGACGAAATACACTGCAATAAGTCCCTGGTCTTACTGGAAAGCATTGAAGCTGAAGAAGAACTGAAGCAAATCAAGGGTATGATTGGAAAACATGTTGAGTATACCGGTAGTCCACTAGGCGAAAAAGTTCTTGATGAATGGAAAAGCTATGCGCCGAGATTCAGTAAGGTCATTCCTAAAGATTACAAACGCATGCTTGAGAACATTGATATGGCTCACAAGGCGGGCTTCAGTGGCGAAGAAGCCTTAATGGTTGCGTTCGAAGAGAGTCTTAAAAATTAGTGAATTCGATTAAAGGACTATAGATTAAGGTGGTACTGCAATGGGAAAAGCGACTGGATTTCTAGAGTATGAACGAGTCAATCCGAAAAAACGTCCTCCAGAAGAAAGAATTAAAGACTGGAAGGAACTAAGGCTTCCCCAAGATCTTGAGGCCGTAAAAACTCAAGGTGCTAGATGTATGAACTGTGGAGTCCCTTTTTGCAATGGCGGCGTTCTGTTAAACGGCATGGCAGCAGGTTGTCCTGTGCACAATCTTATTCCTGAATGGAATGAGCTAGTTTTTAAGGGACAGTGGGAGGATGCTTACAAAAGGCTGATTAGAACCAACCCATTTCCCGAGTTTACTGGAAGAGTATGCCCTGCGCCCTGTGAAGGATCATGCACAGAAGGATATATTATGGAGTCAGTTACGATCAACAATCTTGAATATGAAATCATTGAGAAAGCCTTTGCCGAAGGCTGGGTAGCTCCCAAAAAAACCAAAGTAACTTGGAGGAAAATTGCTGTTGTCGGTTCAGGTCCAGCCGGGATGTCAGCAGCCTATTATTTAAATCTCGTGGGGCATGACGTAACGGTTTACGAGAGAAGCGACCGAGCCGGCGGTCTGCTGATGTATGGGATTCCTAATATGAAGCTCGAAAAACGCATCGTGGAAAGACGTCTTAAGCTAATGAAGGCCTCCGGAATCCAATTCGTGCTAAATACTGAAGTCGGTAAGGATATCCTTGCTCAGGAACTGGTTGATCAGTATGATGCGGTAGTGCTGTGTGCTGGAGCCACCAAGTCACGGGGGCTAGATGTTGAAGGGAAAGACCTCAAGGGAGTTCACTTTGCGGTAGATTTCCTAAAGGCGAATACCAAAAGCCTCCTAGATTCGGAGCTTAAGGACGGTAAATATATCAGCGCCAAGGGCAAGAAGGTCATTATCCTTGGTGGAGGGGATACTGGAACTGACTGTGTTGCCACCTCCATACGGTATGGGTGCGAGAGTGTCTACCAATTTGAAATTATGCCTGAACCGCCTGAAAAGAGGGCGGAATCGACTAATCCATGGCCGGAATGGCCGCTGAAGCTTAAAGTGGACTATGGCCAAGAAGAGGCCATTAGCCTCTATGGAAAGGATCCGAGAAATTACCTCATCTCTACGAAAAAAATTGTGGGCAATGAGCACGGTGAGGTCAAAGAAGTTCATACTGTAAACATTACCTGGGTAAAGAACTCCTCAGGAAGAATGGTTCCAGAAGAAGTTCCAGGTAGCGAAAAAGTATGGCAAGCGGATCTAGTGTTACTGGCCATGGGATTTTTGGGTCCGGAAGATACAATCCCCAGTGAGCTCATGCTGGAGAGAGATTCCAGGAGCAATGTGCAAGCGGAATACGAGGTTTTCGAGACCAATGTGGAGAAGGTATTTACCGCAGGCGACATGAGAAGAGGTCAGAGTCTCGTAGTTTGGGCTATCCAAGAAGGAAAGCTTGTAGCGCGGGAAGTCGATAAATACCTAATGGGTAAGAGTGTGCTTAGATAGGGGAGACTACGCATTAGCACCGCTCATCCATGCACTCGTGGACCAAACTAGTTGTTCAAGCGCCTGATGTGGGAGGGCGGGGTTCCCGACAAATTCGCCGTCCCTGGCTCAGTTGTCGGCTTCGCACGTCCTGTGCTCAGCCCCGCGGATGCATGTCGCGCTTTCACAAAGTTTGGTGACCACTCACTAGAAGGATTCGCTAACGCTAAAGCGAAGTCTCTGGATGGGTAGCTGAAGATATTCTAATCTTGAACTTCCTGTTCAAGTCAGAATATCTGGACAATTTTATTAGCATATTAAAGACCCACGGGGTAAGGGCTAATTCGCCTTCCCTGTGGGTCTTTTTTATTGTTGAAATATATCCGAGTTAATCTATTTTTGCTTTGTTAAGAAGTTGTATAACGATATATGTAATCACGCCGGAAAACAGAATAATAGCAATGTCGGCGGCGGAGAACGGAATTGTCCCTAGAGGTTCAAAGAAGAACCCTTTGCCATATTTGAAAAGCACCCCATCCATCAGCTCCAGTTCACCGATATACATAATGAGTGTTGTCAACGAAGCAGTTATTGAAGGTATGATCTTCGATAACAGCTTGCTTTTTCCATAAAATATCGAGCCACAATAAATTCCGACCGTAATGCCGAACACTATGAAGAATATAGACATTAGTAGCGCTGATAATGGTGAAATATTGATTGTGCCGTTTCTGTAAAAAGAGGTAAAACAAGCGAGTATGCAAAGACCTATGAACAGCGCGACAGAAACAGCTTGAGCAATCAGGGGACGCTTTTTACCAAAGTCCTGCTCTCTGAGCATTTTGGAAAAACCATAGATCACATTCAGTACAGCAAGTATGATGACCATAGCAATAATGTAAAAGTGAATCTTGAAAGCCGGATTGTTTGCTGCATAGATGGGATCGCCTAAGGAGCGGAGAACCTCCGGAGTTGCCATGCACAAGCTTAATTGCCACGCTTCAAGTGGCATTTCCACATATCCCTCAAGCACTTTGATCTGTTCAAACCCGAATTCTGAAGTAACGAATAATGCGATTCCTAAAAATGAAACTACAGGTAGCGTGTAACGTTTGAATAGCTTAAAGATTAGGGGCATAATTGCAACCGAAACAATTAACGCAATACAGATCGGTGTGTAAGGTATGATGTATTTCTGATAATCGGCTACATCAATAGAACCATTTCGCAAATAATTGTTCAACGTTACAACACCCATGTATATAGGATAAACAGATACCAAAACAACTGTAAGTAGCGACAGTAAATAGAAATTCTTATATTTCATAAATTACCACCCCTTTCCCCTGGAATCTTTTTACTTTCTTCGTAAATTGCTTGTAAGTGCGGATAATCAAATGAACCAAATGAAACCCTATAGCATTGCGTTTCACCGTCAAGCCGAAAAACGCCGTTCTTATCAACCTGGAAGCTTTTGACACCATTCAAATTACAGGTAAAATTCACATTAAAGGCACTTCCAATATCCATTTCGTCTCTAGTTTTTTTAAAGCTGAGAGAGTTAAACTCATTCAGCAAGTCATCGATAACCAGTTGATCGGCACCAAACATAGCATAACTTGAAAAGCCGTAAAAAATGGTAATGTTGTCGGCCTTTAGCATTTTATTACTCTCCGGCTTTACACATCCTGCCAGTAACAGGGCAAAAGCTAGCAATATAAAAATTACTCTTTTCAAAGAGCACCTCCTAAACCGTCGCATTCGTGATAATGATAACGGTAATTACCACTACCAATGCAGCAAAGCAGAGTGACGATAAAATAGTGAGCTTTTTATACGACAATATATTTTCAATTCGCACCTTTGTTTTTGCTCCACCAAACGCCGAGGCAAAGAAAGTTTTGCCTGAGGCGCAGGTAAGAATAGTGAGAGCATACTCCTTGGTTTGGTTTTCGTCTAGGCTTTTCAAGACCTTGGCATCACAGGCAAGCTCCATATCGGCAAAAAAGTATTTTAGGAATATCCAGGAAAGCGGATTAAACCAATGCACACACGCAGTTATCACGGCAACAACCCGAAACAGATTGTCTCTGCGCGCAATATGCACCTGTTCGTGCAGGATGATATAGTCGATATCCCCATCAGCTATCGCAGTTGGAATAATGATTTTAGGACGAATAATACCATAGACAGCTGGAGCTATAATTCTGTCAGACTTATAGATATTGCCTCGAATAAGCTCCGCCGACTTCAACTCCGATTTTGTAAAGAAGTATAACAACACTGAAGTCAGAATGGCAGCACAGCAAACTATAATCCAAACTAGCGATGCGACATTAAACACATTTTCAAGCAGGTCGGTTTTGTATTCGATAGGGAAATAGCCTTTTGCCCCCATTATACTGTTGGTGGTTGTGAGTTGAGGTAGTTCTTCCCAGATTACTACTGTTCTTGTGGTAAATCTTGAAATAAGGCTTAACAGGCTGTAGTCATTGGCAATTCCAAAAGGCAGCCAAAACCTGATTAGAGGAAGAACCCATAAGACATAGATCGCAAAACGCGGCAGAGTCTTAATTTTGCGCAGTGACAAAACTACCAATCCGCTAATGCTGCCAAGGATACTGATATTAAGGACCCAGTAGAATATTTCAGAGAGCATAGGCTACCTCTTTTCTATCAGTTTCTTCAACAGCTCAAGCTCATCGTCAGAAATATCATTTTCTATGAATGAGGCGAAAAAGGCCTTTTTCGAGCCGTTATAAAGCTTGTCGATAAGGCTTTGGGTTTCAGCCTTCCGCACCTCTTCTTTTTTCACAAGCGAAGTGCAGATAAAGTTCGGTTCAGCCCGTTCAATTGCATTTTTTTCAATAAGTTTTTTGATAATCGTATAGGTTGTATTCTTATTCCAGCCGATTGTTTCGGTGGCGATAAGGGTAATTTCCTTTGCCGAGACAGGCTCCATATCCCACACAATGTCCATAAGCTTAAGTTCGCTGTCAAATAATTTAAGTGTTTCCAAAATGATACCTCCAGACTACTGTGATAGTATGAATATATACTACTGTAGTAGTCTGAATTTGTAAAGACTATTTTGTAGATTTTTCAAAATTATGGGGAGCACATAAAAAAACTCTCCAACCACGCCGTTTAAAACGACAATAGTGGAGAGTGTTTGCCAGCAAAATGGTCTCTGAAGTCTTACATATTTACCGCAGTTTTGATGCTGGTTAGAGTTTTAGTTTTAGTTCTAGCAGCAATGTGATTCATTACTTTGAACACAGTCGCTGGAGAATTTGTCAATTTCACAACCCTATATTCTCTAGATGCTTCGCCAAATAAAGTTTTAAGAACATCTAGGATTTCTTTTTTAAGCGTTTCAAATTTTGCCTCACCAACAAATTGATGCAGGTCACGTTTCATCAGCTTCTCTATCTCGCTGTATAGGGTTTTAAACTCGTTCCGAAAATGCATAACAGGTACCTCTTTCTTTTAAACATTAAATACACACAAAGATAATTATAACATAAGAGTATATAATTGTAAATAATAATTTAAGCCATTTTTCGCAGTCCATTATATGCAGCACTTTTGCATGAGCTTAACTTCGTAGTCGTATAGTGATAAAATAAATCTGAATAGATTAGGTAGCGTTATATATGAATCATAGATTATCAAAGTTTTCATTAATATACCGACCTCCACATCAAATTAGTTTTAGCACCTTTGCTTCACTTCAATAAATAATCAACCATTTTTTCTAAATCCTGATAAACAATCTCTTCCGTTAACTCTCCATTGTTTGAAAGACACAAAGTCAACATTCCATGCA
>CAKMJS010000156.1 GCA_927405585.1 uncultured Desulfosporosinus sp. | reverse complement strand
GAGCTACCCTACCACCTAGATAGGACTTCTCTTCCACCAGATAGACCTCGCTTCCTGCCTCGGAAGCTTCCACAGCGGCAGTTAGTCCGCTTATTCCCCCTCCAACCACTAGTATACTCTTATACGCCATCCTGCTACCTCCCTTATATGTCGATAGACTCTCGGCTTTCACCGAATCAGTTAGAACAAGGATTTCCCTGAACCAACTTTATAGCATTCCTTCTACTGATTTATATAGAAGGATATTTGCTTTCAATCGAGATAATCTGGAAAAGATTCTCTTGTAAAAATCTTATTAAATACAAACTCTTGTAAAGTAGTTGGAAAATGATTTCTTTCACATATACAAATATCGATTGCGTGGTTAGGTAAAAACAAAGATTTATTTTAAACGTGAGAAATTGCACAAAATCATCTAGGCATAACTTCTCACGAATTAAGACTAGCACTAAAGTCATAGTGAGTCAATATGACCATAATTAAGATATCATATAGCTGGCGTAATTTTTAGATAATTTGAGTGCAATTAATTTGAATATTATGTCGTAATTTCTGAAATACGATTGATTATAATCCGCCCTATTTTCCTGCCAACAAATAATAACTATATTAAACAAAAGATTTGTTCTTACCTCATGAAGTTATTGTTATCAAAGACCTCTGCTACAAGGGAAGGAGCACTTATAAGATACTTAAAGGTCTCGAATACTCTTCTTTACGATGTTCCAAAAGCATCGTGATTTACCATAATAATAACTAATTGAGAGAGCGGTAATTTTAATACTGAGTTATTAGGAGGCAAGAGCCATGAGTATTAGTACTTCGCAAAGGAAATGCACTCGTGTCGAGTGCATTACTTGTCTTTTTGTAGATAAAGTTTGATTAAGGCATGTGTCCCGCTGTTCTCTTCGCCTTGTTGTGCAAGTTGTTCATACAATGATTTGGCTAACTCTAATCCAGGGGTAAGTAGACCCATTTCTTGAGCAGAAGCCAAAGCGATCGTCATATCCTTAATAAAATGTTTGACATAAAAACCTGGGGCAAAGTTATCGGTTAACATGCGTGGAGCTAAGTTAGTTAATGAAAAACTCCCAGCGGCTCCTGATTCAATGCTCTTCAAAACGGTTTCTGGGTTCAACCCAGCAGTTTTTGCATAGGCAATTGCTTCACATACCCCGATCATAGTCAAGGCGACCGCTATCTGATTACACATTTTTGTGTGTTGGCCAGCACCAGCGTTCCCTTGTAAAACAACGTTCTTCCCAACACAGTTAAAAATCGGAACTAGGGCATTAAAAACGTCATTATCTCCACCTACCATAATGGACAAACGCGCTTCTTTTGCACCGATATCTCCACCCGAAACAGGAGCATCTAACGCATACATCCCTTGGGCGAGGGCCTCAGTGTAGATTCTTTTAGCCAAGTCAGGAGCTGACGTCGTCATATCCACTAAATAACTTCCACTCTTCGCATGACTGATGATACCATCTTTTCCTAAATATACTTCTTCTACATCTTTAGGGTAACCGACCATAGTGATAATGACATTACTTCGAGCAGCCAACTTCTCGACTGTATCTTGCCAAACTGCTCCTATTTGGATTAGTTCTTCTGCCCTTGCCTTTGTGCGGTTAAAAACAAGCACTTGATAGCCTGCCCTTAATAAATGACCCGCCATACTTTTACCCATAACTCCTGTGCCAATAAATCCAATGATCGTATCTTCCTTTGAGAGTGTCATAATTATTTAAATTCCCCTTTCGATAAACCTGCCAAAATAAACTCTAGAATACCTATTTAATTATGTCAAGCACCCAAAAGTTCAAATCATTGCTTCAACCGCCAAGTAAAACCTTCCCATGAGAGAGATAGACAGGATTATGTTATATCCTGTCTATCTCTCATGCATATTACTCACTACTAGCCTTCCAGAGGCCATGAAGGTTGCAATACTCTCTAACTTCTACTACGTCATCAGCTTTTACCAAAAATGAGGCTTCTGGTGCTTGGTTTGGAGCTAGTTCTGCCCTAAGTACTTGATCTTTCGTCAAAACTTCGATAAATCGGATATAGTGTTTATCCTCCATCGGGTGAGCTACACTTCCCACTTTAACTTTTATACCCCCGTCGAGTGCCTCTACTACAGGGACATGTTTCTCAAGACTTGCATCCTTAGTGCCTGCTTCCAATTTATCCATGGGTTTGTTACAGCAGACCAATGAAGATGCCCCAGTATTAACAACCTCAATAACATTCCCACAAATACTACATACATAAAGTTCTCTTAGATTTGTCATTTAATATGCCCCCATTCTTATTCGCTTAACCTAGATAATAGTATTCTCCAAAAGCTCGATATTTCCTCCTTATAAATATTTCTTTTTTGTAATTATCCTTAAGTATTATTCTACTAACACGAGTTATGAATTAAAAAGTTTTACGAGGAATAATTTGTAAAAGTTCTCCTCCTATACTTTGTCAGAATATTTAAATTAATGTATATACTGTTCTTGATTTTTTTACTATAATGTGATCATCAGGTAATGAATATGTATTCATTACAAGTAAGCTCTATTAACAAGGAGGTAAGAAAAATTGAAGGATGCTACGCTCAATGAAACACTCCTTCCCTGGAGCAAACATTACGATTCAGAGGTTTCCATAACCCTTAGCTATCCCGAAGTCACCCTCGACGAATTATTTCGCAGGAGTGTATCAAACCACTCAGAAGCTATTGCTTTGGTTTTTTTCGGCCAAGAGATACGTTATAACCAATTAGAACGTTATGTAAACAGCTTAGCCACAGCCCTGAAAGAGATTGGAATAGAGCAAGGAGACAGGGTAGCCTTATTACTTCCGAACTGCCCACAATATGTGATGAGTTATTATGCTATCTTAAGCATCGGGGCTGTGGTTGTTCCTGTTAATCCACTGAACACTGAGCCTGAACTCTTGCACATAGTTAGGGATGGACAAGTACGTGCTGCAATCTGCTTAGATCTCTTAGCTGGACGTCTAGAAAACGTTCGAGAAATCTGTTATTCAGCAGGAGAACACCGATTATTAGAACAAACTTTTTATACCGCTCTTAATGAATTTATGCCCTTTCCTATCAAGGCACTCTATCGTCTATCCCGTAAAATATCCGTAGAAGCGAAAATTCGTTTACCACACTGCAAGTGGTTAAAGGATCTACTTCGTAAAGACCCACTGCCACATACAGCACCAAATATTGATCTTCATTGCGACGATGCCCTTCTCATTTATACTGGTGGAACCACCGGCAAACCAAAGGGCGTTAGACTTTCTCATTCTGCCTTAGTTGCTAATGCCTTCCAAGGAGTCGCCTGGGTACAAATGGGGAAAAAAGATCGTCTTCTCGCTGTCCTCCCAATATTTCATGGCTTCGGCATGTCTGTCTGCATGAATGCCCCTTTGATTTGTGGTGCGTCCTGCGTCTTAATACCGCGCTTCAATGTCGATGATATTCTCAAAGGAATACACCGCTACCATCCAACTCTCTTTGCTGGAGTGCCGACAATGTATATCGGCCTCATTAACCATCCTCATTTAGGAAAGTATAACCTATCGTCTTTGAGAGGTTGTTTTGTTGGAGCCGCACCCTTAGCCCCGGAAATCAAGCGCCAATTCGAAGAACTCACCGCCAGTAGACTCATGGAGGGCTATGGTTTGACCGAGGCTGTCACGGCGCTTTGTGCTAATCCATACCGTGGAATCAATAAGACAGGGAGTATTGGAATTCCTTTTTCGGATGTTGTCATGCGAATTAGAGATATTGAGACCGGAGAAATTGACCTTCTCCCCCTAGAAGTTGGTGAGCTTGTACTTAGTGGTCCTGAAGTGATGCTGGGTTATTACAACCGTCCCGAAGAAACAGCTTCAACGATCCGAGATGGTTGGCTCTACACTGGAGATTTGGGTTATATGGACAATGATGGCTATTTCTTCATTGTAGATCGTAAAAAAGATATGATTATTACAGGTGGTTTCAATGTTTATCCTCGTGAAGTAGAAGATGTTCTTTATCAACACCCTGCCGTGAAGGAAGCAAGTGTTATTGGCCTTCCTGATGATTATAAGGGTGAACGCGTCAAAGCGTTTATCACACTTAGAGAAGGTGCGACCGTCACAGAAACAGAGATCATTAACTACTGTAAGCAACATCTTATACCCTATAAAGCGCCTCAACAGGTCGAGATTCGTTCCGAACTTCCTATGACGGCTATCGGTAAAATACTTAAACGCGCCCTACGCGAGGAAGACACAGGTGTTTCTGCCACCACTCCCTCAATAGACTCTCGAAATGTGTCTGAACAAACAAACAGCAAATCATTTAAAGCCTAACGAGAGGAGTCTGCCAATGTCATTGATAAGTGAGCCCGCCAACTCGAGTGAATCACTCAAACTGCTCCTCGAAGAAGCCACGCTTAATGGAGCAGAACGCTTACAACGCTACCCAAACACCAAATTCTTCGGCTATTTTTGTTCCTACTTTCCCGAAGAACTCGTTCTTGCCGCTGGTCTAGAACCGTTGCGACTCTTACCGGATGCAGGAAATTCTACGCCTGCTGAACTTCCTACCTACTGTTGTTCTTTAGCTAGGGGAACACTCGACATGGAAATTAGGAGAAAGTGGCAAGACCTTGTAGGTATTGGCTTCACCCATACCTGTGACACAATGCAGTGTCTTAGTGGGATTTGGGCCGCTAGTGGACACACCAGAACAATAGACATTGTTCCACCAGTTATGCTTAATACAAGCGGGGCCGCGCGTTATTATCTTGCCGAAATGCACACGCTTATGGCAACACTGAAGACCCTAACTCAGCAAGACATAAAAAACGAAGCTTTATTGGACGCCCTGAAGTTATGCAAACACACTCGGAAATTAGCTACCGACCTTGATGCGCTACGTCCGGAGCTTCCTTCACCGTTAGTTTCCGCTTTACTCAGATCCGGACAAGTTATGCCACGTTCCGATTATGCCCTGGCACTCGAAAATTGCCTCCCTACTTTAAAAGGCCTTGCCACATCAGCCCATGGACGGGTTAAAATTCTAGTCAGTGGTGCAGTAGTAGAAAATGATAGTCTATTTACCATGATAGAAGATTTAGGAGGTAGAGTCGTCGCCGATGATACGTGCAGCGGTTATCGCCACTATTCAGGACTCACCGAAATTGGAGCAGACGACCCACTTTCAGACATCGTCAAACGCTACTCTGCTATGCCCCCCTGTCCTTGTAAGAATCGTAGCCTGAATGAAAGGATGAGCTATTTAACCGAACTTGCTCAGCAACGCCAAGCTAAATGCGCTATTATCATCATCCGCAAATACTGTGAACCCCATGCCTGGGACGCGGTAGAGCTCTCTAAGCAGTTTCGAGATTTGGGTATACGTACCTTAACCCTTGAACTTGATGGCGCAGATGTCGG
>CAKMJS010000155.1 GCA_927405585.1 uncultured Desulfosporosinus sp. | reverse complement strand
CATAACCGTTGCAAGCTTTGTGGACGTCCCCATGCTTACATGCGGAAATTTGGGATTTGCCGGATTTGCTTCCGGGAGTTGGCTCACAAAGGGGAACTTCCTGGAATCACGAAGGCCAGTTGGTAAAACATTGTAAGGAAGGGGGACGACTGAAGTGTCAATGTCAGATCCGATTGCAGACTTTTTAACACGTATCCGCAACGCGGGAATGGTTTACCACGATAAAGTCGAGGTGCCAGCATCTCGTATTAAGAAAGAACTTGCGGAACTGCTTAAAGCAGAAGGGTACATCAAAGATGTAGAATATATTGCGGACGACAAACAAGGCGTGATTCGGATGTATTTGAAATATGGTCCTAACCGTGAACGTGTTATTACCGGGCTAAAACGGATAAGCCGTCCGGGACTACGCGTTTATGCAAAAAAGGATGAAATGCCGAAAGTTCTCGGGGGACTTGGAATCGCAGTGATTTCAACTTCCAAGGGGATTATGTCAGATAAGAAAGCCCGAAAAGAGGGCCTTGGCGGAGAAGTAATCTCCTACATTTGGTAATTTTCGCAACGGAGGTGCAGTAATGTCCAGAATTGGCAAGCGCCCCATTGGGATTCCCAGTGGAGTGGACTTCAAAATAGAGAAAAATGTAGCCACAGTAAAAGGGCCGAAAGGAACCTTAACTAGAGAACTACATGCATTAATGAACATTGTGGTCGAAAACTCGCAAATCATTGTCACCCGACCCAATGATGAACCGTTAAGCCGATCCTTACATGGCTTGACTCGAACCCTAATTGCCAATATGGTCGAAGGGGTTACGACTGGATTTACTAAGGGACTGGATATGGTCGGAGTTGGATATCGTGCTGCCAAACAAGGCAACAAGCTGGTATTAACAGTCGGCAAATCGCATCCTGTAGAACTGATTCCCTTCGAAGGAATTGACTTTGAAGTCCCAGCCCCAAATAAGATTTTGGTTAAAGGGATGGATAAAGAACTCGTTGGCGCATTTGCCGCTGTAGTACGTTCAGAGCGTACGCCTGAACCTTACAAAGGCAAAGGGATTCGCTACGAAAATGAAGTCGTTCGTCGTAAAGTCGGTAAAACCGGTGGCAAAAAAGGCGCTAAGAAGTAAACAATAATAGACAAGGGCAAAATCTCTTGTCCATCGTGAAAGGAGTGTTCGCTTTGATAAAGCGCATTGATCGAAAAGCTCTTCGCATTAAGAAGCATAAGAGCATCCGAAAATCTATTGTCGGTGCGGCTGAGCGTCCGCGTTTGGCAGTATTCCGGAGCTTGAATCATATTTACGCACAAGTAATCAATGATGAGCTAGGTGTAACACTGGTTGCCGCTTCTTCCCTCGATCCAGAGTTTAAAGCTGCTGATCTGTCCGGTGGAAACACCGCTGGCGCACAAAAGGTTGGCGAATTGGTTGCGAAGAAAGCCCTTGAAAAAGGAATTACGCAGGTTGTATTCGATCGTGGAGGAAATATCTATCACGGTAGAATTTCAGCGTTAGCGGCATCAGCACGCGAAGCTGGGCTCAGCTTCTAAGCTAGGGTAAAGGAGGGAAAATCAAATTGGCTAAGTTTGAAGCTAACAAGTCGGATATGAATGAAAAGGTCGTTCATATTGCTCGTGTTGCCAAAGTTGTAAAGGGCGGACGCCGTTTCAGCTTTAGTGCACTCGTAGTGGTTGGAGACGGTCACGGTCGTGTCGGTGCAGGACTAGGTAAAGCTGGCGAAGTGCCTGAGGCAATTCGAAAAGGCATTGAAGATGCTAAGAAAAACCTTGTCAGTATTCCTATGCACGGAACTACGATTACACATCCCATCATTGGAGTTTTCGGGGCTGGTCAAGTGCTGTTAAAGCCAGCTTCTAAAGGTACTGGAGTTATCGCTGGCGGCGCAGTACGTGCTGTACTGGAAGTTGCCGGGATACATGATATTCTGACAAAATCTTTGGGTTCGGCTAACCCGCATAATATGGTCAATGCGACTATGGCGGCGTTAAAATCTCTGAAACGTCCAGAAGATATTGCCAAACTTCGAGGTAAGACCGTAGCAGAAGTTCTAGGTTAAGGAGGGTCGGTCATGAAAGTAAAAGTGACACTGACAAAGAGTCCGATCGGGTATTCAAAAGCACAACACAAAGTGTTGCAAGCGCTTGGCTTAGGAAAAGTCGGATCAAGTGCTGTTCATGAAGACACCCCTGGTATTCTAGGGATGATTCATAAATGCATGCACTTGGTTACGGTAGAGACTCAAGCTCAATAGAAGGAGGTGTGGGCAAGCATGAAACTGCATGAACTTAAGCCTGCTGAAGGTTCAACACATGCACCTAAACGTTTAGGCCGTGGAGTTGGATCCGGACATGGTAAAACTTCCGGTAAAGGACACAAAGGGCAAAACTCGCGCGCAGGCGGCGGTGTCCGTCCAGGTTTTGAAGGCGGACAAAATCCACTGTTTCGCAGAATGCCGAAGCGAGGTTTTAATAACATCTCTAGGAAAAATATTGTCGCCTTAAATGTTCGTGATTTAGAACGTTTTGAGAACGATGCTGTAGTAACGATTGAAAGTCTCTTGGAAAGCGGTCTCATCAAGGCTGTTAAAGATGGCGTGAAGATTCTAGCAACGGGGGAACTGACAAAAGCACTAACGGTTCGAATTGACAAAGTCAGCCCTGCCGCCGCTAAGAAGATTATTGCGGCGGGTGGAAAAGTAGAGGTGGAATAGGATGATTGGAGATTCCGTTAAGAATGCTTGGAATGCTGGAGATCTCAGGAAAAAAATTGGTTACACCCTGCTGATGTTCCTGATCTTTCGAATCGGAGCACATATTCCAACCCCCTTTATTGATCGGGACCTTCTGAACCAAATGTTTGGCTCAGGAGCCATGGTTAATTTCATGGACACGATTTCCGGTGGTTCCTTTAAAAGTCTGTCGGTCTTTGCTCTAAGTATTACGCCTTATATTACGGCTTCCATCATTTTTCAACTTCTGACGGTTGTGCTTCCTTCTCTTGAACGGTTGTCCAAAGAGGGTGACTATGGGCGCAAAAAGATTACCCAATATACACGTTACGCTACCGTTGTCCTTGGATTTATCCAAGCCTTCGGACTGACTTTTGGGATTCGCAATGCGTTGATTATCGCCAGTCCGGAATTGAGATGGCCAATTTATCTTCTAGTGGCACTTGTTCTCACCGCTGGGACCGCGTTTTTAATGTGGCTTGGTGAGGCAATCACTGAGAAGGGAATTGGAAACGGCATATCCCTGATCATCTTTGCGGGAATTGTTTCTAGTATCCCATCAGCCATTACGTCAATGTGGGAGATGTTAAGAGTTGGGGAGATCAATCTCTTGTCCATTTTCGGGCTGATTCTGATCGTAATATTTATTACCGCAGGCGTTATCTATGTTCAAGAAGGACAGCGTCGAGTGTCGGTGCAATATGCTAAGCGGGTAGTCGGTCGTCGAGTGTATGGAGGACAAAGCAGCCATATTCCGTTAAAAGTTAACCAGGCTGGCGTTATCCCCGTCATTTTCGCCATTTCTTTACTCGCGTTTCCGTCCCAAATCGCAACCTGGATTCCGAATTCAGGATTTTCAAGATTCATTAACGTTTGGTTCAGCATGAACGGAAGCGTTACGTCGATTCCTTACCTGCTGATCTACGGTGTGCTCATTATCTTCTTTACTTACTTCTACACTTCTATTACCTTCAATCCAGCGGATGTAGCAGAAAACTTGAAGAAGTATGGAGGATTCATTCCTGGCCTTCGACCTGGGCGTCCTACGTCAGACTATTTGTCTAAGATATTAAGTCGTATTACGCTAGCAGGTGGTATATTTCTTGCTTTGATCGCAGTCCTTCCGACACTAGTTATTGGACTCACTGGACTAAAGAACATCTATTTTGGTGGAACATCCCTACTGATCGTAGTTGGGGTTGCGCTCGAGACGATGAAACAGATTGAATCCCAACTTATGTCGAGGCATTATCAAGGTTTTATGAAGTAAAGAGGAGGAAGAGATATGAAACTTATCTTAATGGGTGGCCCGGGGGCAGGAAAAGGGACGCAGGCTAGTCCTCTCGTCGAAAAATTTGGTTTTCCTCATATTTCTACTGGCGACATGTTTAGGGCAGCTATTAAAAATGGCACAGAATTAGGACTAAAAGCCAAAACCTTTATGGATGCTGGAGGCTTAGTGCCAGATGAAGTGACCATTGGGATTGTTGCAGAACGCTTAGCACTCCCGGATTGTGCAGAGGGATTTCTCTTAGATGGTTTCCCACGCACTCTGGCGCAAGGCGTAGCATTAGGCGAGATTTTAGAACGCCTAGGCATGAAGCTGGATGGTGTGATCAACATAGAAGTTGATGAAGCAGTGTTAATTCCAAGATTAACGGGTCGTCGCATCTGCCGTAAATGCGGAGCATCCTATCACATGATCTTTAACAAGCCTGAAGTAGAAGGGGTTTGTGGACAGTGTGCAGGAGAACTTTATCAGCGCTCCGATGACAACGTAGAAACTGCTCAGAATCGTTTAAGTGTCTATAATCTTCAAACTCAACCCTTAATTGATTTCTACCAAGGACAAGGGTTGGTCAAGCGTATTAATGGAGATCAGCCAATTGATCAGGTTTTTGCCGATATTCTTAAGGCCTTGGGCTAATCGGCATGATAGAGCTGAAAAATGCGAACCAATTAGACCGGATGCGTACTGCAGGGCGAATCGTGGCTGAAACACTCGTTCTAGTGCGAGAGCTAGCTAAACCCGGTATTACGACCCTCGAATTGGATCGCACGGCTGAGGAATATATTCGGGCACAGGGTGCCATACCGGCGTTTAAAGGGTATAATGGTTTCCCCGCAACGCTGTGCACCTCTGTAAACGAACAAGTCGTTCACGGGATACCTGGTTTAAGGTATTTAGAATCTGGGGATATTATCAGTATCGACTGCGGTGCTCTCATCGATGGGTATTTTGGAGATGCGGCTGTAACTTTGCCAATTGGAGAAGTTGGTGAAGAACTCCAGAAGCTCTTGAGAGTGACGGAAGAGTCCCTGATGTTAGGTATTGCACAGGCGAAGTTAGGTAATCGCCTTTACGACGTCTCTTATGCGGTCCAAACGCATGTGGAAGCTAACGGATTTTCTGTCGTGCGGGATTATGTTGGGCACGGGATTGGCAGAGCCATGCATGAGGATCCCCAGATCCCTAATTTTGGCAAGCCCGGCCGGGGACCACGACTCGAGGTAGGTATGGCCTTGGCTATTGAGCCCATGGTGAACATGGGTACGTATGAAGTGCAGACGCTAAAGGATCACTGGACTGTGGTTACGAAAGACAGTAGGGCATCAGCCCATTTCGAACACACAGTTGCGATTACGGAAAATGGCCCAGAAATTCTAACTCGTTGTTAGGTACCTAGGCATTGCGATTGTCAGAGGAGGGGTGAATAACCATGTCAAAAGAAGACGTCATTGAAGTAGAAGGTAAAGTCTTGGAGCCATTGCCCAATGCCATGTTCCAAGTTGAGTTAGCGAATGGACACAAGGTTTTGGCGCACGTCTCTGGGAAAATTCGCATGAATTTTATCCGGATTCTTCCGGGAGATCGGGTCACAGTGGAGCTTTCCCCCTATGACTTGTCCCGAGGACGAATCACATACAGGTTTAAGTAAGTACCAAAGGGAGGGATTACGGTGAAAGTAAAGCCTTCTGTCAAAAAGATCTGTGAAAAATGTAAAATTATTCGTCGCCATGGTAAAGTCATGGTCATTTGTGAAAACCCGAAACACAAGCAACGACAAGGCTAGAAGTTTCGGTTGCGCGGCTGATTGGAGGATATCCTTCAATTGCACCGATTTTATATTGAAACAGAACTGAAATAGTTGGGGGTGTAAATTTTAGATGGCACGTATCGCTGGAGTAGACTTACCGCGCGAGAAACGTTTAGAGATAGCCTTAACCTATATTTTTGGGATTGGGCTACCAACTTCACATAAGATTCTCGCCAAAACGGGCGTAAGCCCAGATGTTAGAGTGCGTGACTTGTCAGAAGACGAAGTCAGCAAGCTTCGAGAATGTATTGATAAAGAGTTTAAGATTGAAGGCGACCTGCGTCGCGAAGTTTCCCTCAATATCAAGCGTCTTATGGAAATTGGTTCATATCGTGGACTGCGCCATCGTCGTGGACTTCCCGTTCGAGGACAGCGCACGAAAACCAATGCCCGTACTCGTAAGGGTCCGGCTAAGACTGTTGGAGCAAAACGTAAAAAGTAAAAAGGGGGGATAACCGAGATGGCACGTAAAGTTGTCCGGACAAAACGCCGGGAACGTAAGAATATTGAAAGTGGAATTGCCCACATCAAATCCACGTTTAACAATACCATGGTGACCATTACGGATACCCATGGGAACGCACTCTCTTGGTCAAGTGCAGGTTCTCTTGGCTTTAAGGGTTCTCGTAAAAGCACTCCTTTTGCAGCGCAAATGGCTGCAGAAACATGTGCTAAAGTTGCGATGGAACATGGCTTAAAAGATGTCGAATGTTTCGTAAAAGGTCCTGGAGCTGGACGTGAAGCTGCCATTCGTGCGCTACAAGCTGCAGGCCTAGAAGTAAACTTAATTAAAGACGTGACACCGATTCCACACAATGGCTGTCGGCCACCGAAACGCAGAAGGGTATAGGAGGTGTGTAATCATGGCTAGATATACTGGACCAGTCTGTCGCTTATGTCGTCGTGAAGGAATGAAATTATTCCTCAAAGGGGAACGTTGTTATACCGGGAAATGTGCGATTGACCGTCGTGCATACGCACCTGGGCAACACGGTCAAGCTCGTGCGAAGAAGCCCACTGATTTTGGTCTTCAATTACGAGAAAAACAAAAAGCACGTCGCATATATGGTGTGATGGAAAAACAATTTAGTAACTACTTTGACCAAGCTGCTCGTAAAAAGGGTATGGCCGGAGAAAACTTGCTCGTCCTGTTGGAACGTCGACTTGATAACGTCGTTTTCCATCTGGGTTTTGCATCCTCCCGTCCAGAAGCACGTCAACTCGTGAATCACGGTCACTTTACCATTAATGGTAAAAAAGTTGATATTGCATCCTATTCTGTCCGCGTTGGAGAAACCATTGCGGTTAAAGAAGGCAGCAAGAGTTCTCCACGTATGAAACAACTTCTAGAAAACGTTGGGTCTCGAACAGTTCCAGGATGGTTA
This sequence comes from uncultured Desulfosporosinus sp., assembly GCA_927405585.1. GTDB lineage: Bacteria > Bacillota > Desulfitobacteriia > Desulfitobacteriales > Desulfitobacteriaceae > Desulfosporosinus. Next base: position 1,894 of record CAKMJS010000155.1, on the reverse strand, counting down.
AGTTTGGATTCTAATACTGCTGCCGGAACCGTACTCGCACTACCTACTCGTGAAGATATTCAACTCCCCATCCAAGAACACCTCATCGTGGAGAAATACTCCCGTTAATGTTGACGTTCTACCCATCTGGGTCGGATGGTTTGTATATCAAGTTCTCGAGAAAGAAGGTGCATTCCGATGTTAGAAATCGAGAAGCCCAGAATCGAGTGTATCGAGCGTTCTGAAGACGACTCCTATGCAAAATTCGTCGTTGAGCCTCTGGAAAGAGGTTATGGGATTACATTAGGGAACTCTCTAAGGCGTATCCTGCTATCCTCTCTTCCAGGTTCAGCGGTGACATCTGTCAAAATTGAAGGGGTACTGCACGAGTTCTCTACGATTCCGGGTGTTTTGGAAGACGTTACTGACATTATTCTGAATCTGAAGTCCCTTGCTCTGAAAGGCTATACGGATGAACCTCGGATTATTCGTATAGAGGCTCAAGGCGGAGGGGTTGTTACAGCAGGTGATATCATAAGCGATCCGGATATTGAGATTCTGAACTCCGAATTGAAGATTGCTACATTAGACCACGACGGTCGGTTATTCATGGAAATGACAGTTGAGCGTGGCCGTGGCTACGTTCCTGCTGACAAAAACAAGAAGCCGGACCATGTGATCGGAGTTATCCCCATTGACTCCATCTTTGCCCCGATTTATAAGGTCAACTATACGGTAGAGGATACCCGTGTTGGTCAGATCACGGACTATGACAAGTTAACTCTTGAAGCATGGTCTAATGGCAGTATCTCTCCAGAAGAGGCTACTAGTTCGGCAGCCAAAATTCTGAGTGATCATCTGCGCCTTTTCATGGGACTCACTGATAAGCTCAATAATGTTGAGATTATGGTGGAAAAAGAAGAGGAAGCCAAAGATAAAATCCTCGAGATGACGATTGAGGAACTTGATTTGTCCGTTCGTTCTTACAACTGCCTGAAACGGGCAGGGATCAACTCTGTTGAAGAGCTGACCCAAAAAACGGAAGAGGACATGATTAAAGTACGTAACCTTGGTCGCAAGTCTTTGGAAGAAGTGGAATTTAAACTTAAGGACTTAGGTTTATCGTTTCGCCCGGCTGAGGACTAATTCGGTGCAAAAGGAGGGGAATGTAATTGGCTTACCGCAAGTTGGGAAAAAATACGGGTCATCGCGGGGCAATGTTGCGTAACATTGTCACTTCCCTGTTAAGGCATGAGCGTATTCAAACTACTGAAGCACGTGCCAAAGAATTGAATGCTATTGCTGAAAAGATGATTTCACTTGGCAAGCAAGGCGATTTGGCAGCGCGTCGTTTAACGATGGCTTATCTCATGGATGAAGATGTTGTAACAAAATTGTTCACGACCATTGCGCCGAAATATGCTGACCGTCAGGGAGGCTATACTCGTATCATGAAACTCGGCTTACGTCGGGGTGACTCTGCGACAATGGTAATCATCGAACTCGTTTAATGCGAGTTGTTAAAGGCCGGGTTGCTTAAATATTCTTTAAGCATGCCTGGCCTTTGCTAATATTACGGAGTGTGTTGTGGGGACGGTTCTTTTGACACACTTTGATGGTAATCCAAGGAATTATGGTAGGGGCAATTCATGAATTGCCCGTACACTTGCGTTGGGGGAGCGTTCTGAGTCGATGAAAGTGCTTGAAGTGTTTGGCGAAGTGGCAGGCTCGTTCGAACGTCAAACGGCTACGCTCCAGCGCCAGAGCCAAAACCTCCGCCGTGTTCATGGTCAGGCACGGACACCGTGATGCCTTCCTTGAGCAGTTGATAGGTCTCGCGATTGGCGGCTTCTGCAAGCATGGCGGAGCGGTCGCGGGCCAGTTCGTCAATGGCGGCGGAGATGGCTTCAGCGGG
>CAKMJS010000154.1 GCA_927405585.1 uncultured Desulfosporosinus sp. | reverse complement strand
ACTTGACTTTGATCTAACCTTTACTCTGACCGGCAGCGGTGGTTCAGTAAGCGGCCATTCAGTTATAGGTAGCGATCGCTTTGTAAACTACAGTGGCGAAGTGCTCGAACACTTTATAGGCGGATCCGGCAATGACACCTTTAAACTATTAAATCCATCCTGGAATCAGGCAGTGGTTAGAGGCTCCATTGACGGTGGCTTAGGAAATAATACCCTTGATTACAGCGGATATAACAAGGCTGTAACTATTAACCTGCAAACCTCCGCTGTAACCTATAACCTCAATTACACTACGGTAACAGCATTAGAAGAATTCAGTAATATTGGAAGCCTGATTGGCAGTGCATACAGTGATACTTTAAGCGGCCCGAACACTGCAGCCAGAATTAATATAACCGGCGATAACAGCGGCAATGTGGACCACACCACCTTCTTCACGGGAATAGAGAACTTTATAGGTGGCAATGGTGACGATACTTTTGCCCTGATTAACAGTGGTAAGCTCTCAGGCTCTCTCGACGGCGGCTTGGGAATAAACACCCTGGATTACAGCACCAGTACATTTAGCCCAGGTGACGGGATAGAAGTCCTAGTCAACCTATCTACTGGGTCTGCGACCCGTGTTGCTGAGGGAGAAATAGGAAAGACTAGCCGAATTCATAACTTAGTGAGTTCAGATTACGATGATGACTTTACCGGTCATCACAGCGAAAATAATACCTTTATTTTTGAGAACGGTTGGGGCAATGATGTTGTGAATCCAGGTGGAGGTCGAAATATCCTTAATTTCTCAAGCATTAGTGCAGATCTCATCTTCATTTTGGACGCAGGGCAGGTTAATATCACTCAATTCAGCGGGTTAAGTGTCTTAAACAGTACCATAGTAACGGGTATGAATCTTTCTTCAATAATTGAAAGGATTCTAAGTGGACAGGGGAATGAAAGCTTCTTCCTTAACACTAACTATACTTCCTCCATATACAGCGGAGACGGGGATGACACATTCCATCTGGCAGATGGTGCGGTCTTAACAGGGCTACTCGATGGCCAGGGTGGCAGCAATACAATTGACTTCAGCCATTACACGACAGCTAGGAATGTAACCTTGACACAGCTTGGCACATTAAGTGGCTTTAACGGAACAGAAAAGAGCATCTCTCAGGGTTTCTATAATTACAGTTATTTAATTGGAGGCAGTATTGGTGACCTTCCAACCGGGGATAGCTTAATCGGCCTCAATGCGGGTTCTACCTTCTTCTTAGAAAATATTATTGCCAGGTATAAAAACCTCAGCACGGGGCTTATCCTTCAATTCACAGGTTTTGAAAACCTCGCTGGCGGTAGTCAAGATGACAGCTTTGAAATAGTTGGACATCAAGCCTACAATCTCTTTGGTGGAGCGGGAAATGATACCTTTATCTTTTTCAACAACGCTAAAGTAAACGGAAATATAGACGGTCAAGCAGGTAGTAACAATTTAGACCACTCCGCTTACACCACCTCGCGTAACTTCAACCTTACAGGCAAGGGAAATCTCCAGGGCTATAACGGCATGGAAGAAAGTATCAGCGGTAGATTCTCGAATATTAACAGATTACTGGGCGGAGAAACCATCGATTCCGTTTCCGGAATCAACATGGATTCTACCTGGGAGCTTAATGGTAACAACGGCGGCACTTACAGAACAGGCACAACGAGCTTAACATTTACCTCCCTAGAGACTGTTAATGGAGGTTCCTTAAGTGACCACTTCCAGTTTGGCGATGGGGCAAGGCTCTACGGCGGTATTGACGGGCGAAGCGGATTGGATACACTCGATTATTCCGCATGGTCTATGTCTATATACATTAACCTTGAGTCCGGAAAGTCAACCAATATTACAGGCGGGGTCGGTAGTATTGAAAAGATAATTGGCGGAAGTGGCAATGACGAACTCTTAGGTAATGCCGGTAACAATATTCTTGAAGGCAGAGGCGGAAATAATAGTCTGACAGGCGGAGATGGCAACGATACCTACATCTTTGGAACTGGCTGGGTTAACGATACTGTTAACGAGACAGCTGACGGTGGCAAGGATACGCTCGATTTCTCGGCACTGACTGTGGGCCTGAGCTTTACCCTGAATGCCGGCGGAGGAACAGTTACAGGGACAGGACGCTCTCTAGTTTACACCAGTAATGTTATTGAAAACTTCCTCAGCGGTACGGGAGATGACATCTTTGAGCTCCATGATACAGTAGTGATCCGTGGGCTGATTGATTTGGGTAGCGGGAATAACACTCTGGATTACAGTGACTATGCCAACAGAATTGAATTTGTCCTAACCGGTCTAGGAAATTCCAAAGGTTTCAGCGGTTTTGGGGAAATGATTCTGGATGGGTTCACTAATATAAGTACTTTAATCGGTACGGCTTATACAGATAAACTGTACGGCCTAAATCAAATTTCGGTTTGGGAAATCAAGGGAAATGACCAAGGAACTTATCGTGTTGAAGGATCGATCGGAACAGTAACTCTAGACTTTAGTTCAGTTGAGAACCTACTGGGTGGTGTGTCTGATGATAAATTCAGATTTTTAAATAGTGCAACGGTAAGCGGTAACATTAATGGAGGAAGTGGATTAGATACCCTTGACTATTCTGCTTTCCTGTCGGATCTTAATGTCAACCTGTTGAAAGGTAAAGCAACCGGGGTTTCCGATCGCATCAGAGAAATCGAAAATATTATCGGCGGTTCGGGCAACGATAGACTTATTGGTGACAATAGTAATAATACCCTTGACGGTGGTCCAGGTGATGATTGGCTCGATGGTCTTGGAGGAGATGATACACTTATCACAGGTAACGGCAGTAACACACTGTTTGGCGGAGATGGTAAAGACACAGCTATTATGTCTTACGCATCCACTTACCTTGCACCTAATAAGGATATTGAAATCTTGACTATAATTGGTTATCCCGGTGGTGGTGGAGGTGGCGGTGCGGCTCCTTCGCAGGAAACCAAGCTCATTAAAAGCGGTGTCGGCGGAAACATAACTCACCAAGGAGTAACGGTTGAGGTACCAGTCAATGTCCTTCCAGAAGATGCGACTCTGAGCATTAAGAAACTATCCGAAGCAGAGATCTTGAACAACGTTCCGATTGGACTGGAGCTTCAATTAGGTAGCGATGTCTATCAAATAACTACCAGCGGACAGACAAATTTCGGACAAAATAATAATATTACCATTACCATTCCCTATGATCCTGAGAAGATTGGTTTAGGCAAGAGACCGGTCATGCACTACTACGATGAGGAACAGGGAAAATGGATAGACATCGAGACGGAAATAGAATACGATGAAAATACAGGCCAGTGGAATGCTGTCGCCAAAGTGAATCATCTGACCAATTTTGCGGTATTTAGTACTCAATGGCGACCATACTTAGAGGACAGATACCTAACGGCGGTCTCGATTTCCCAGACAGGTTGGAAGACAGCCGAATATGCAGTACTAACTAGGGGAGATAACTTTGCGGATGCTCTCAGTGCCGGAACTTTAGCTCATAAATATGGAGGGCCCCTCCTGCTGACTAGCCCAAATGAGATCAGTAAGGATACTCTGAATGAGTTAAGAAGATTAGGAGTAAAACACCTCTTTATAGTTGGAGGACCGGGAGCGGTATCCCAAGATATCGAAGATACTCTGAAAGTAATGGGTATAACGATTGAACGTATCCATGGAATCGACAGATATGAAACATCGGTCAAAGTTGCCGAAAAAATTGGTCATAGCGGCAGCGTCTTTCTTGCAACAGGAAGCGATTTCCCTGATGCCCTATCGGCTTCAGTTATCGCTGCAAATTTTGGCATGCCAATCTTATTAACCAACAAAAATGCTTTACCCACCAGCGTTGCCAACTATCTGCAAGCCAATGCTGTGAGTCAAACCTACATTCTAGGTGGAACAGGTGTAATTGACAAGGCTATAGAAGAACACGTGCCTAGTCCAACCAGACTTGCTGGCAACGACCGATATGAAACCAACCTTGCTATTTTAGATCACTTTGCTGAGCGCTTAAACTGGGAAACCATTTATGTTGCTACAGGAAATGAATTCCCTGATGGTATTACCGGAGGAGTATTAGCTGCGCAGACTGCTTCACCGCTTATAATAACCGGCCAGACCTTATCTCCGACCACAGCAAATTATCTTAAGGCTAAAATGCTGACTTCCAGTAAAGTTATCGTACTTGGGGGTGAAGGAGCAGTGCCGGCGTCGGTTCTTGCAGAAATCAATGCCTTAAGGAATAGTCTTAAGTGATGTAACGTTCTTAAGCCGTAACACCAATAAAATCGCCGTTTCTGCTAATAACTGAAACGGCAATTTTGACGTCTGATCCAGTTTGTAATAAGCATAAATATTGCAATAGCTATTTAAATAAGTTATAGTATGAAAGCATTTGTTTAGCGCGGACGTGGTATTCCTTAAGTTTACCTTTAATACCATAGGCATTGTGTTTTTACGTATTCTTATCATCGTTTCTGAAAAGACTACATAAAAGGTTTGTTGATTCAATTGGGATAGGTAGCACTTTACAAGGCTGGTGTTTAGTCACCTGCCTTGTCTTGTTAAGTACTCGGTCTGAGGGCAAGAAGCGACATCGCGACTCCGCAAATACAGAATAAGTTTAATAAAGAAATGGGAGAAACGAAAAATGAGTGAAAATAAGAGTTTTCTAAGTGAAATAGATCGTACTATTTTTTCAATTTCAGCGCTGATTATGGTTCTGTTTGTCCTCTGGACAATGCTTCAACCTAAAGTAGCGGATCAAACTTTCAACTTAGTACAGAAATTCATTACGATGAATTTCGGTTGGAGTTACTTAATCGGTGTGTCTTTCTTCCTGCTTTTCGCGCTTTTTATTGCGTTTAGTAAATATGGGCATCTCACTCTAGGCAAAGATGGAGAGAAGCCTAATCACAGCACTTTGAGCTGGTTTGCGATGCTCTTTGCTGCTGGGATGGGAATTGGCCTTGTCTTTTGGGGAGTAGCTGAACCTATGACGCACTATACTACGCCTCCATTCGGCGAGCCCTCATCGATTGAATCTGCTCAAACCGCTATGCGCTATACCTTTTTTCATTGGGGATTGCATCCTTGGGGAGTTTTTTCCATTGTAGGGCTTTCTATGGCGTATTTTCAATTTCGAAAGGGTTTACCCGCTTTAGTCAGTTCCACTCTTTACCCGTTACTTGGAGCCAAAGGAATTAATGGTTGGATTGGTAAGTCGGTAGATATCCTGGCCGTATTTGCCACGATATTTGGTGTGGCTACATCTCTTGGATTAGGTGCAATGCAGATCACCACCGGATTAAATTACGCCTATGGCATTCCCACCGGTATCACGACAACCGTTGTTATCATTATAGTGATTACGATATTATTCATAACATCGGCAGTGGCTGGAATTGAACGAGGTATTAAGTTCCTGAGCAATACAAATATGGTAATGCTATTCATCTGTCTGGCCTTTATGTTAATCATTGGGCCGACTAGATTCATTCTTAATGGTTTTACCGAAACTATTGGGTCTTATTTTCAGAATATCGTTCAAATGAGTTTTTGGGCAGACACATATAGAACTAATCCCGGTTGGGTAAGAGGCTGGACTGTTTTCTACTGGGCATGGTGGATTGCCTGGGCTCCGTTTGTAGGCGCCTTCATTGCTCGAATTTCCAAAGGCAGGTCGGTGCGTGAGTTTATAGTTTGTGTGATCATCGTTCCTGCTCTATTGAGTTTTGTTTGGCTGGGAGTCATGGGCAACAGCGCGTTGTATATTGATGTTGTTCAACATGGCGATATTGGGGTTCAAGTGGCTAAAGACATGAGTACTGCCATTTTTGCCATGTTCCAGTACTACCCGCTGGCGGGTGTGCTAACGACCCTGACAACCTTGATCATTGCGATTTTCTTTATCACCTCCGCTGACTCGGCGACTTTTGTTTTGGCCATGTTCACTTCAGGTGGAGACTTAAACCCTGGAACTGGGTTGAAAATAACTTGGGGCTTAATTGTGGGTGCAGTAGCAATAGCCTTATTGATAGCGGGTGGTCTCAGTGCGTTACAAACTGCCGCCATTGCTGCAGCTTTTCCGTTTATGATTGTCATGTTTGCAATGGCAGTTTCAATAATAAAGGCTTTCCGCGAAGAATTTAAATTGAGGAAATCATTTTCTCCGAAAAATAACCTCTAAGACAAAGAAAAGCTGAAAGCAAATTTAAATGAGTATTATAAAGTGGGCGACTCGAATTGTATTGAGACGCTCACTTTATTTTTATAATTAGACGAATAATCCGAATTTTCATTTATGGCTTCATATGTAGTAAAACGAGCATAGATGTAGTGATATGTCCTAAGAATAATGGTGCTATGATAAATGCAGGTGATATCGAGTAATGCAGTTGTATCATCACGATGTAAAGTTCGTATTCTCAGGATTCACATTCTAGGTAAAATAGTTATTGCATTGTTATTGGTGATACTAGAATTTGAAGCTCGTCTTGAGACCATGAAAGTTTTCCGAACAATAGAAAATTGGGGGTATTTATGTGTTAAAGTATGATTCAGAACAACATGTCTACGATATTAACGGAGTTAAGGTAGGCGGACAACCGGGACAATATCCTACCGTCCTAATCGGCAGTATCTTCTATCGTGGGCACAAAATTGTCCAAGATGGCATGAAGGGAATTTTTGATGAAGTGGCTGCCAAAGCTCTCTTAGATCAAGAAGCTGAGCTGAGTGCAGAAACGGGTAATCCATTTATTCTGGATGTTTTAGGTGAATCGGTAGAAGCGTTAACTCGTTATGTTGAATTTGTTATGAGAAATTCTAAGGCTCCCTTTTTGCTGGATAGCATCAGTCCAGCCGTACGAATGGGTGCGTTGAAAGAATTAGGCAATGATCCAGAAGTGCGCAAGAGACTGATCTATAACTCCATTGATGAGCATTATTCTGAGGAAGAGTTAGCCGCTATTAAAGACAGCGGCATTAAAACTGCCGTTATCTTAGCGTTTAGTAATAAAGCCTTAAAACCTAAAGCTAGAATTAAGTTATTATCAGGAGATGGAGACAAAGAAGGTTTAATAGACGCTGCTAAGAGAGCGGGTATTGAACAGTTTCTTGTTGATCCAGGTGTACTGGATGTGCCTAGTGCTAGCTGGACGAGTGAGGCTATCAATGTAGTCAATCAAGAATTCGGTTATCCAGGAGGATGTGCTCCTTCGAACGCCGTGTATTTGTGGAAGAAGATGCGTTCTAAAGGAACTCCATTCTTCGAAGTAGCCGGAGCTGCAGTCTTTACGTATCCGGTAACTCAAGGTGCAAGTTTCATTCTCTACGGTCCTATGGTAAACGCTCCTTGGGTTTATAGGTCAGTCGCTACAACCGATGCCATGATGGCTTATAATAACAAGCTAACTGGGGTTAAGCTCGGAACACCTGAGCATCCATTACTAAAAATCTTCTAAGAATATTTCAGTTGGAGTTACTCCAGCGTTAAATATTGAAAACAATTAAAGGGGTGTTAACTATGTTGCCTAAGTATAATGTCTTGACACAGGAACAGGTAGAAATCATTCATAATGAATCCATCAAGATTCTTGAAGAAATAGGCATGGATATTGAATATGAACCGGCGTTGGAAGTTTTTAGGGCTGAAGGACTTAAGGTCGAGGGGAACAGGGTACTTTTTACAAGAGAATTTATCGAGGGAAAAATTAAGCTGGCACCGTCTGAATTTACTCTGCATGCCCGCAATCCAGAACACAATTTGGTCTGCGGCGGTGATAATATTATCTATATGCCTGGTTACGGGGCTCCCTTTGTTCAATTATCGGATGGAACACGTCGTAAAAGCACGATGCAGGACTTTGATAATATTGTTAAATTAGCCGGGGCTAGTAAAAACATGCATATGACTGGGGGAACGGTGGCCGAGCCTCAAGATATTCCAGATGAAATTCGGCATATGAAAATGATTTATAGTTCCATTAAAAACTCAGATAAATGTTTTATGGGTAGTGCTGAAGGACAGGAACGAGCAGAGGACTCCATCGAGATGGCAGCGCTACTTTTTGGTGGTAAAGAAGTCATTAAGGAAAAACCAGTGCTCATTTCTCTAATTAACTCATTGACCCCCTTGAAATATGACGAGAGAATGTTAGGCGCATTGATGGCCTATGCAAAAGCAGGTCAAGCCGTAGTTGTTGCTTCTTTGGTTATGGCTGGCTCTACAGGACCTGCAGCCTTGGCCGGTGCTTTAGCCCTGCAAAATGCTGAAGTATTAGTAGGCATAGCCCTAGCTCAAAGCATTAACCCTGGAACACCTGCAGTTTACGGCTCAACCTCTGCGATTAGTGATATGCGTAGTGGCAGCCTTTCTAATGGTAATCCAGAAGCCGCTTTGTTTATTTCCGCCAGTGCTCAAATTGCTCGTTTCTACGGTATACCCAGTCGATCCGGTGGTGCCTTGAACGATGCCAAGATTGTGGATGCTCAAGCTGGATATGAATCGATGATGACTTTGATGGCGACGACCGTAACAGGTGTCAATTTTGTCCTTCATACGGCTGGAATCTTACAAAACTACGCGGCTATTTCTTATGAAAAATTTATGATGGACGATGAAATGGCTGGGATGCTTATACGCTATATGGAAGGGATCAACTTTGATGAGGATGGTTTAGCCTTCGATGTGATTGCTAAAGTAGGACCAGGTGGGCACTATCTTGCGCAGAAACATACCAGAAAGAACCATAAAAAAGAGTTCCGTACCCCGCAATTGAGTGATCGATCTGCCTTTGATGCTTGGTCCAAGGAGAAACTGGATACCAACCAAAGGGCGCATAAACAATGGCAAGAAGTTTTGGCTAGCTATATTCCACCAGCTCTTGATGAAGTAATTGATCAACAATTATTGGAATTTATTGCAAAACGGTCTTAATATATTCAACGGCTTTCTGAAAATATTCTAAAACATAGGAGGAATTATACAATGCAAGAAATATTCGCAGAATTAAAGCAAGCAGTTATCGATGGTGATGAGGAAATAGTTGAAGAGCTTTGCCAAAAGGTCATTGGTGAATCAATTAACCCAGTTGACGCGGTACAACAAGGCTTGATCAAAGGGATAGAAGTTGTTGGAGAGTTATGGAAGGCTGGAGAAGTCTTCTTGCCGGATGTCATGATGTCCGCAGAGGCAATGAAAGTTGGATTAGGTCTTTTGGAACCCGAAATCGCGAAATTAGGTATGAGTCAAGGAGAAGCAAAAGGCAAGCTTGTTTTAGGAACAGTGGAAGGTGACATCCATGATATCGGGAAGAACATTACTGGCGCTATGTTTACGGCAGCAGGCTATAAAGTATTTGATATTGGCACAGATATTAAGGCGAAAGATTTTGTCTTAAAGGCTCAAGAAGTTGGCGCTGACATTATTGGCGCGAGTGCCCTCTTGACAACAACTATGAGTGCCCAAAAAGAGATCATTGATTATTTGAAAGAGCATAATCTGAGAGATCAGTTCAAAGTATTCATTGGCGGCGGTCCTACTAGCCAAGCTTATGCTGATGAAATCGGAGCCGATGGATGGGCAGAGTCTGCTGACGAAGCCGTCGCACTTGCCGACCGTATGCTGGCTAAATAATGTATCACGTCATATTCCAATTGAGTCGAATATTTTAAATGAAGGTGAATCCTAGGGACTTTAATAACAGACATTCTTTAAAGTCCCTGGGACTCCTTTCTTTAGGAATCAGACCTCCATGCCGCTGAGCGGTATCGTTGATCAATGAAATGATTTTTATTTCAAAGTAGAAAGTATTACTGGCAGGCACCAGTCAGATTGTTTCTATAGGCTGGGACTCTCCACGTACCAGAATTAGAATATAGGATCCAATAACTTTGAAGCAATGATTATTAGAGGGGAGTATTGCTATTATGACAACTAATAAAGGTACAACAACAAATCGCTCTGTTATGTATATTTCTTCAGCCATCGTCGTATTGTTCGTACTATTAGGCATGTTCCTTCCCGAGGCAATGGGTAAAGTTGCTAGCGCTACGTTCGCATTTTTGACGACGAATTTTGGCTGGCTATACCTGTTAGCAGTGGCCTTTTTTACAGTTTTTATTTACGGGATCGCGTTTAGTCGTTTCGGTAAGATCATACTGGGGAAAGACGACGACAAGCCTGAATTTAGTAACTTCCAGTGGTTCTCTATGCTCTTCGGAGGAGGTATGGGCATCGGGCTTGTGTTCTGGTCAGTTGCTGAGCCGATGATGCATTACCTAGCTCCGCCAATGGGCGAAGCTGCTACCCCTGAAGCTATGCGCACAGCAATGCGAATTGTTTTCTTTCATTGGGGTATTCACCCCTGGGTAATTTTCGCCATTGGAGGTTTAGCTCTGGCCTACTTCCAATTCAGAAAGGGTCTGCCCTTCCTTGTTAGTTCCGCTTTCTATCCGCTCATTGGTGACCGGATTTACGGACCTATCGGCAAAACTATCGACATCTTATCAGTCTTCGCCACAGTGTTTGGTGTGGCCACAAGCTTGGGTCTAGGCTCGAGCCAGATAGCCACAGGCTTGCAATATATCTGGGGAATTCAAGCGACACCGGTAACCATCTCAATGGTCATAGCAGTCATGACCCTTATCTT
>CAKMJS010000153.1 GCA_927405585.1 uncultured Desulfosporosinus sp. | reverse complement strand
ATTCAAACTTCTACTATTGAAGAAGATGATTCGCTCATTGTTATTTTGAAACTCCGTTAAGAGTTTCTCTCATTGGCTGTCCTTGTTGTTTATTTTTCAAAGACCAAGGATGGTCTGGGTGTCACCGGGGCCATGGATGGCGGGAGGTGACCAAAGACCATTTAAAGTCCCAAGTTTATGAGTTTGTGTTTCCTGCACCCGTTTGGGCCGGAATCGTATCATAGCATTTCCAACTCTCGTTGTCAATAACTATTTTACTCGGCTGGATTGAGCAGTTTGAAGATTTTACCCCTCACTTGTTTCAACCAGTGTGCGGCTTTGTGGCGCTCAGTCATAGTACCATTTTCAACGGGTACTGTCAATATGTATTTTTGTACGAACTTATTTCTGTTTTTTTAAAATTCAACCTTGAAATCAAATACCTTGAACCTAACAATTTTATTCTTTTACACCAAACCCTACGACAGCACTTTGATTATACTTCCAAAGTGCTGTCTACCGTCTCGAATACTGACTTAAAATTATGATTATGAATAATTTGATTAATCATGGATTGTTTTTCGACTTCAGTGTATTCGTAAAAGATTGGGTTAAGATCCCATTCATTATTTTTAGGATAATAACGCAAATTTGCTCTGACTGTTTTCTCAGTTTCCTTATCTTTAAAAACTAGAGATAAAGCGTAATTATTAAAGTTATACTCCTCATCAAATCCTGAACCATTAACAATTATATCGAAAATCTCCAATCAAAATACCTCCCAGATTAGCGCAGTTTATTTTAGTATGATATATAGCTAACTTCTTTATTCAATTATAATTCAGCAAACAGTGTTCTCATCCAAATCGTGAGACTCCACTTCTCTAAGTGAGAGCTTACGATTTGGTGGAGTAGATACCCCATCAAAGTGACTCGTTCAACTTAAGTTGAACGAGTCACTTTTTTTAAACTCCCTTGAGAATTAAGTTCTTCCCAACGGGATCTTATCAATTAATCCATCCAATTCCTTATGATGACTATATAATTCTAACTACGTAGTCGTTCAGTAATACACGGACCCATTGTGCTCCGACTTTTACTCGGGACTCTACTTTAATGTCCTTCATCTCAATCTGGGTGATTGTGCCGCTACCTTGTATGACGTGTAACGTGTCATCATCGTTACTGTTTGTAACACCGACGATTAAACCTGTTCCTACTGAGTCAACCTTACCTATAGCAATTCCTTTTCCTGCCCGGCCTTGATGTTTGTATTCCTCAAACGATGTACGTTTTACGAATCCTCGTTCAGTCACCGTAACTAAATCCCCTAAAGGATTTTCGTTTGAATTAGTTAGCAACAGAGCATCAACAACCCAATCTTCACTACCTAAAGACATACCTTTGACACCACGTGATTTACGTCCCATTGGGTTTATTTCAGTTGCTTGGTACCGTATGGCTTGACCTTGATGCGTGACCAGAAATAGTTCCCCTTGACCATCGCCCAAGAAGACCTTGACCACGGAATCTCCCTCTTTAAGCCCCATGGCTTCCGAAGAACGAGCGTTTAGGAAATCACTTACAGGACTCAACATAACCTGTCCATATTTAGTAACAAACATAAAAAATAACGTATCTGGAGCATCTTTGATGGGAAGGATAGAGACAATTTTCTCAACTATAGGCAACGGAAATAGGTTAGTTAAGGGGCCACCCTTATCTCTATTATTAGCTTCAGGGACGGTTTTCGAACTAATACTGTGGAAATTCCCGGTATGAGTAAAGAAATAAAGAGTATCCTTATCTGTACATGTGATTCTCTCAGCTAAGGTATCTCCATCCTTAAAGCCATAGGCTAGAGCATTCCCTTTGTTTTTCTTAATTTGGAGAGGCATCCTTTTAATAAATCCATTCGTTGTTAGTATGACTTCGATAAGATTTTCAGGCTCCTCGAAGGAACTTAGATCAAGCTGATCTCTCATTTCTTCTGGCAGAATGAGAGTTCGCCGATCATCCCCATGCTTATCCGCAATTTCTTTAAGTTCTTTCTTGATAATGTCATAGACCATATTCACGTCAGCCAAGATACTTTCTAATTCAGCAATAAGTTTTAAGACCTCGGCATGTTCCTTCATGATTCCTTCAATTTCAAAGTTCGTTAAATTTTGTAACCTCATATCTAAAATTGCCTGCGCCTGGATTTCAGATAGTTCAAAACGGGTAATCAGTGCTACCTTGGCTATAGTAGGGTTCTTACTGGCACGAATAATCGCAATCACTTCATCAAGGTTATTGATGGCGATTACCAATCCTTCAAGAATGTGAGCTTTTAGGCGAGCTTTCTCTAAATCAAATTCCGTTCGTTTCGTGACAACGATTCTTCGATGTTTTATAAAAGCCGCGTTGATTTCTTTAAGCCCAAGGACCTTTGGAGTACCTTCAGCAGTAATTACTAAGTTGATAATACCAAAGGTATCTTCCATTTGAGTATGTTTATATATAAGACGTAGAATTGTTAGCGGATCCGACTCTTTTCGACATTCAACAACAAGCCGAATCCCTTCCCGATCGGACTCATCTCTGACTTCGCTGATACCTTCGATTTTACCCATATCCGCATGCGTTTCAATCTTAGCAGCTAGCGTCGATTTATTAACCTGATAGGGAATCTCAGTAATCACAATTTGGCTTTTACCATTTTTAACTTGTTCGATCATCGCCTTACCGCGCATCGTCACTTTTCCACGCCCGGTTTTGTACGCATTTTCAATACCCTCAGTGCCTATAATCAGTCCACCTGTAGGAAAGTCCGGCCCACTTACCTTTTCCATAAGCTCATCGACAGAAACTCGAGGATTATCTATTTGAAGAATCACGCTAGCTATGACTTCTCGCAAATTATGAGGAGGCATATTAGACATCATTCCGACGGCTATTCCCGAGCCTCCATTGACCAAGAGATTCGGATAAGGGCTCGGGAGAACGACGGGTTCTTTTAATCGCTGATCATAGTTAGCCTTAAAAAGAACCGTATTCTTCTCTATATCTTGAGTCATTAGTTGAGACAAATGCGTCATTCTCATTTCCGTATAACGCATTGCCGCTGCATTATCTCCATCAATTGAACCAAAATTCCCTTGACCATCTACCATTGGGTATCTCGTCGCCCAGGGTTGGGCCATCCGGACTGCTGAATCATAAATCGATGAATCACCGTGGGGATGGTATTTTCCCATGCAGTCCCCAACCAGC
Source organism: uncultured Desulfosporosinus sp. (assembly GCA_927405585.1). Lineage (GTDB taxonomy): Bacteria > Bacillota > Desulfitobacteriia > Desulfitobacteriales > Desulfitobacteriaceae > Desulfosporosinus. Next base: position 24,800 of record CAKMJS010000153.1, on the reverse strand, counting down.
CGAGCAGACTTACTATACGGTTTGTCCGTGTGCATCCCGATTTCGTCCATAGAGTAGAGAATTCTACGATGAACTGGCTTCAGTCCATCCCTAACATCAGGAACAGCCCGTTGCAATATAACATGTTTGGAATAACCCAAAAACGCTTCTGGTAAAACATCCTCAAGTGGACGCTGAATAATATTATCCTCCGTAATACTCATCGGGTATTATCTCCCCCTCATCTACATATCATCGTCCGTAAAGACAATGTTCTCCATCAGGAAATCTCGCCGTGGCTCAACAAGTTCACTCATGAGGATTCTTAGCTTACGCTCAGCTTCTAATGTATCATCGATCGTGACTTGAATCATTCGTCGGTTCGTGGGATTCAGTGTTGTCTCCCAAAGCTGTTCAGGATTCATTTCACCCAGTCCTTTATATCGAGATATCTTGGCAGTTTTCCCTAAATCTTTAAGTTCTTTCTTTAATTCGAGTTCATCAAAGGCATAATGTACAATCTTACCTCGTTCCTTCTCCACCTTATACAAAGGAGATTGAGCGATATAGACCCTTCCGCTTAAAATCAGTGGTTTCATGTATCTGTAGAAAAAGGTCAACAGTAGACAGCGAATATGCGCTCCGTCAATGTCAGCATCTGTCATAATACATACTCGAGCATAGTTGCCTTTTTCTAAATCAAACTCCTTGCCAATCCCCGAACCAACGGCTGTGATAATGCTCCTGATCTCCTCATTTTCTAAAACCTTATCGATCTTAGCACGGTAAGTGTTAATCACCTTTCCACGCAAAGGAAGAATAGCTTGAAATCGTCGATCTCTACCCATTTTAGCCGAACCGCCGGCACTGTCTCCTTCTACAAGAAAGAGTTCATTGCGTGTTTTATCCTTCCCACTACAGGCCGCAAGTTTACCACTTAATGCCTTGACCTCGGCGTCTCGAGCTTTCTTTTTCAGCTCCTTGGCTTTCTTTGCAGCAAGTCTAATCAGACAGGTGGTTAACGCCCGATTAATAACGTCTTTAGCTACGGAAGAATTTTGCTCAAAGAATTGACTGATCCCTTCATTGGTCAGCGACTGCACGATTCCTTCAACTTCCATATTAGAGAGTTTGGTCTTGGTCTGACCCTCAAATTGAGGATCTTTTACTTTGAGTGATAATACACAGGTTAAGCCATCTTTAAGGTCATCCCCAATTAGATTTTCATCTTTTTTGAAGAGATTGTTTTTTCGTCCGTAATTATTGAAGACTCTTGTTAACGCAGTTCTAAAGCCCGATTCATGAGTCCCACCTTCATCCGTCGGGATATTGTTGACATAGGAGTGTAGAGATTCATCATCACCGTCATTATACTGAATGGCACACTCTACAATGACATCCTCCTTTTCACCCTGAAAGTAGATTGGTTTTTTATGTACAGGTGAAAAACTGGAAAGTTTATTTAGATGATCAATAAAACCGATAATACCATTTTTGGGGGAAAAAGTTTCTGACTTAGTCTCTCCACGTAAATCAGTAAGGATAATGGTTAGACCATTATTAAGAAAAGACAGCTCCATTAACCGGCTTCTTAGGGAATCGTATTTAAAAACGGTGGTTTCTTTAAAAATGAGCGGATCCGGTTTAAAAATAACACTCGATCCTGTACCTGTAATCTTCTTGCCAATGATGTGCAAATCCGATTTGAGCTGGCCACCATTGATATACTCAACCCGATAAAGTTTACCGTTTCGTTTAATGTCAACGGTTAAAAAAACCGACAAGGCGTTGACCACACTTGCTCCGACACCATGCAATCCTCCGGACGTTTTATATGTATCCCCGCCAAATTTCCCCCCGGCATGTAACGTCTCAAACGCCAATCGCACGGCGGCAATTTGTTTTTCAGGATGTATATCAACTGGGATTCCACGCCCGTTGTCCTCTATGGTTATTGATCCATCTATGTTTATTGTAACTGAGATTTGATCGCAAAATCCGGCCCCGGCCTCATCAATTGCATTATCAATAATTTCATAGGCCAGATGGTGAAGACCTCTACTTCCAGTTGAACCAATATACATGCCAGGACGTTTGCGGACAGCTTCCAATCCCTCAAGCACCTGGATAGATTCTGCGTTATATTGTGTAGCTGACAAGAACAGTTCGCCCCCTTAAATAATTCGTCTTTTATAATTATAAGTCAACAAGTAGATTATCACTTGCTTATCCCTTTTGTCTAGAGCATATGAATAATAATCTGAAGAAATAGAAGAGGACGCACAGAGTATCTCTGAACGTCCTACTTTTATAGACTATTTATAGATTATTTTACAATCATAACAGGGCATTTTGCCTTGTTTAATACACGCTGGCTAACACTGCCTAGCAACGATCCAGCGATAGCTCCGTAGCCACGGTTTCCCATTATTACTAAATCAAAGTCACCACTCTCAATCTCATCTAGTATAACCTTCCCCGGATGCCCTGGTAGTTGTTTCTTCTCAATAAGTATGTTTCCCATATCAATTCCAGCTATAGCTGCAGTCAATGCTTCTTTGCCATAAATACTTAGTTCGTCTTGGGGTACAGAAATCCCTTCGGAAAGAGTATAGCCTAGTGCTTCTGGAGTATAAACCACATGCAAGAGGACGATTTGGGAGGCAAACTCTTTCGCTATTTCAACTGCCTTAAGTAAAGCACGTTGTGCTGGTTCGGAAGCGTCCGATGGCACTAAAATCTTCTTAAACATTTTATTGCTCTCCCCTTATCTTAAGATCTATATCACTTTATCCCAATATCTCCTTCATTACCTTAATCAGATCACTAGAGTTCAAAGTCCTCAATACCAATACCTTGGATAGTGTCTATTGGGGGATAGATTATTGAATAAAAGTCCGACGATGACCAGAACTATAGCCCCCGCCATTACTGGTGTAAAAATATAGCTAAAATGCACCTGACTCATCACTGCAAATAGCGCGGTTGCTCCTCCCGGCGGATGCGTCGTCTTTGTAAGGAGCATAAGTAACAGTGCTAAAGCTGTCGCCACAGCTGGAGACCACCAGGTTAGACCAAACACGATAACCGTTGCGACCCCCGCCACAGCCGAAAAAGCATGTCCAAAAATTACATTTCGTGGTTGTGCCATAGGGGCATCGGGAACACCGAAAACCAACACAGCTGAGGCGCCGAAGGATGCCATGACCGACAGGTCGAACTTGTGGGATAAGAGAACAATTGCTGTGATCCCTATTAATGTACCGAGTAGGGACAAAATGATATCCAAAGGGACCGGGGCCACAAGTGGAGTCGTTCTTTTGTAGCCTTTCATTTTGGATACATAACTCATTAGTAAAGCAGGTTTTGACTGGACTAACGTTTCCGTTTTTTTGAGTACCTGCATATTAGTTCACTCCTAGCTCAATTCTATTTCTTAAGTATACACCTACTTTGACTAGGAAGCTGTGAACAGTGTCACACTTTATGGTCTCATTTCATTGAATGGAAGTAATGTGAACAGTTTCCAATTAGCTACCGATTATGGATTATTTGTCCGCTATGCAAGAAGGAGACAACCATCGATAATAGAGTAGAGAGCAAGTATATTTAAGGAGGTTGGATTTTGAGAAAGGTCCTATTGCTTCTATTCACTCTTGTGCTTCTTTTAGCAGTCTTGGGAGCTGGAGCCAACAAAACACTTTACCTATCCCTACCAATTGCTACTCGACCTGTTATCGCTCAATCATCAGTGACGACACCTATTAACTCTACTACCTTACCTAGCTTTAACGAGCCAGAGCACGAAACTTTTGATTTGCGTTTTAGTGTAATAAGTGACATTCATGTCAAAAAAACTAATCCAGATGCCCAAAATAAATTTTTGCAAATGCTTGGTGATATGGAAAAACTCCATATCCCTAACCTCGTCATCAACGGGGATTTGGGGGATGGAGGATCGCAAGACTATCAGACTTTAGCTAACTTGATTAGAGGTCAGAAAAATTCTCCAACGATTTATTATACCATTGGAAATCATGAGTTTTACCAAGCATATCACAATCCAATCAGCAAAGCATGGAGCCCAGAAACTTTTCCCAATGGCGAAACAGACGATGCTGCTCTAAAGCGATTTCTGAAGTTGACAGGACGAAACAAAGTATACTATGACGAATATATAAATGGCTATCATTTTATCTTTCTTGGATCTGAGAAATCGGCTATCTCTGATCGAACTTATGGAGATAGGGCTTTTCTTTCGAACGAGCAGTTAGGTTGGTTAGAGACAAAACTTCAAGAGAATTATTTACCAAGTAAACCTATCTTTGTCTTCCTTCATCAACCGTTAATCCGGCTCGGGTCCACAAATAATGAACCTAGCTTTATTATCCAGTCTGATCAGCTACAAGAAATATTGAATAGATTTCCTGAGGTGTTTTTTTTCCATGGTCATATTCACCGACAATTAGAAATCACCTCAACAATCCGGAAAGAAGAGTTTGTGATGGTCAACAGTTCTTCAGTCGCCCTCCCTCGAGATGCAATTGGAAATGCCCTTCCTAAGCAAAGTGAAGGTCTTATTGTAGAAGTACTGAAGAATAAAGTGGTAATCAAAGGTCGGGATTTCCTGGCTAAAACTTGGATCCCTGAGATAAGATTCGAGTTATAAGTAAATACCTCATGTGAATATTAGAAAGACAGGTGGACTACCCCCTGTCTTTTGGTTTTGATTCTGGCCATTTTATAGCTCAATCTAATTTTGCCTATCGACCCTTCTCAGTTGCCATTCGTCGAAATTTTTCTCGACCGTCAGCTGGGGTAACATTCAAAACAGATCGGCGAGCCATTATTAATGAACCACTAGGACAGGCAGCGGCACACGCGCCACAGCCAATACAACGCTCATTATTCAAAACTGGTACTTCCAGGCCATTTCCCTGATTAATCAGAGTGATGGCCTCAATTTGGCACTTCTCCTCGCAAACACCACAGCTGATACAGCGTTCTAACTCTATTGAAGGAATAAAATTACTGGAATGGGTGGCAAAGACTTGTTGTTCATTAATACCGCGCAATACTTTGCAGCAACAACCACAGCAATTACAAATATACGTTGGTTTATTCATCACGTTATCACACAAGTGAACTAATCCGAGTTCTTGTGTCTTCGCAAGCACTGCTAGAAGGTCCTCTACTGTTGCCGATTTGCCTAGGCCTTTACGAACAATCCATTCAGCCGCTTTGCCTAGGGACATACAAACGTCTACCGGAGCATCGCAGGCAGTACCCAGATGAGAGGCTTCATGGCGACAAGCGCACATGGTAATAGCACCTCCGCCGGATTGTTTAATAATTTCTGTCGCTTTCTCATAATCCAATACTTCCGTTTCTACAGCCAAAGGGATAATACTTTCATAAATCAGGGTTCTCATAATCTTAGTATCGAACCCAGCAATTTCTCTCATAACCCCTTCGCTGTGAAAGTAGGTTTCAAACAACTCTGCTAACTCCTTTAATGTGGCATAATCCCCTGTCCTCATAAATGTGTATTCAAAAAATCCCACTAACATAGGGGCCAGCATGTAATAAAAGGAATCCTTACGAGGAATGTCTAGCACCAGTCCCTTATCAGACATTCCATCGAGAATCACTTTTAAATCCTTTTCCTCAATTCCTGTGATACTTGCGATCTTATCTAAGGTCATGGGGATTGAAGAGAATTTGCTACCAACTAAAGCCTCGTTTTCCGTATAAAGTCGATGAAGAATTGCCATGAGGTCTTCATTGATTGGCGCGCCTTCAGGCGTTTTACTTAAGCGCTCTGCAAGGGCATGGTAGATCTCTTCTTTGGCATTGATAATATGTCCCACACTCTATCCCTCCTATTTTGTGTTCGATGTCCATTGCCAAAAGTTCGAACTGATTATCTACATAGATACATAATTTATACACGAATCTCTAATCCAATCTCTGAAATTTTTTAGAACTTAATCCCTTCAGCATAGGCCTCATGGATTGCATCAAGCACTTTTCGGGGTTTTACTGCATCTCCAATTATACTTAAGTTCTCTATCTGACCTTGGAGAGCAGTGTAGAGTTCATTTTGAGAACAAGAACCTACTGCTAAAATGACTGTATCTGCAGGGAGAACTCGTTGTTCTCCGTCGTTCTCCACTAGGACACCATCCTTACGAATTTCAAGTACTTTGCTTTCCTCTAGGCAATTGACCTTGTGCCGTTTCAAATCAGCTAACATTGACCAGCGAGTGCTGGAACCAATGTCCCTTCCAATTCCTCTGCCCATTTCTAAAACAGTAACATTTTTACTTCCTTGGGTTGCCAAGCGATAGAGTTCTTTGTCTGTTTCTGCATTTTGCACCATGAGGAATCGCAAAGTCTCATTATCTAGTGTACCAGATTCTCCTAGCAGGAGCGCAGTATCAACTCCAACAGCTCCACCTCCGACAACCACGACATTTTTTCCCGTTTTTTTGCGGCCCAACAATACATCCCATGCCTGCAAGACCTCTACTCCTGCTTCGATTGTAATCGACGGCGCGATCGGGCGAGCACCCGTAGCAATGACGACCCTTTCAAATTCTCCATTCTGGACTGCGGAAAGAATCATCTCAGCGGTCGCCTTAACGTTATACTGGATAATCACCCCTAAATCCTGACAACTATTAGCCAAGTAGGAACCGAAATCTAGAAAATCCCGTCGTCCAGGAGGTGCTGCTGCTAACGCTAACTGTCCACCTGATTGGTCATTTTGTTCCCAAATCGTAACCTTATGCCCTCTAATCGTCGCTACACGTGCAAACTCCAATCCAGCCGCCCCTGCACCAATTACAAGAATCCGTTGCGTTTGTGTCGGTGGATTAGTTTGCGCCAATTCTGCCAAGACAGCTTCCCTACCTGCCTCAGCATTGACCAAACATCCAACGGGTTTAAGTTGAAAGATACTGTCTAAACATCCTTGATTACATCCGATACAAGGGCGTATTTTTAGGGAATCTCCCCTGATCGCTTTTACCGGAAGTTCAGGATCGGCAAGAAGTGACCTCGCCATGCCAATAAAGTCTGCCTTACCCTCTTCTAAAATGCTCTCTGCCAATTCAGGTGTGTTAATGCGGTTACAAGCGATCACGGGAATTGAAACCACCTGTTTAATGCCACTGGCTAGATAGACATAAGCTCCTGGGGGAACATTCATGGTGAGTTGCGGAACTTGGGTTTCATGCCACCCACCGGTCACGTTGAGTGCATTAACCCCTATTTTCTCAAGGGCTTGACAGAAAGCTCGAGATTCTGTGTTTGTGTTACTTCCGGGCACAAAGTCATTTCCTGCAATTCGCACGATAATTGGAAAATCAAGTCCAACTGCTTCACGAACAGCCTCTACCACTTCTAATCCAAACGTCATGCGAGCTTGAAGATCTCCACCATAACGGTCAGTTCGTTGATTAGTCACAGGGGAAAGAAACTGAGAAATAAGATACCCTGCACTAGCAATAATTTCAACCCCATCAAACCCTGATGCTTGGGCTCGTTTGGCAGCATTTGCAAATGAAGCAATCACCTCGTAGATTTTTTTCTGGGTAAGTTCAACCGGAGTTTGCCTAGTCAGTCGGGAAGGGATTGGCGAGGGTGCAACTGATGGTTGCCCTGTCAGTGCAGAATGGGCGTACCTTCCTGCTTGATACAGTTGGGCAACAGTTTTAGCCCCTTCTGAGTGTATTGCCTCTACCAAACGACGAAGACCTGGAATAAATCGATCTTCATCAAGTTGTGTCATGCCAAAGGCATTGCCAATCCGGTCAATACCACATCCACCTACTATAATAAGACCAACCCCTCCACGGGCACGAGCACGATAAAATTCGACGAGTTGGTCATTGACCTCTCCTTTAGTGCTGTATCCTAAATGCATTGGCGTCATGATCAGGCGGTTTCGAAGCTGGAGTGTACCTATTTGAGCGGGTGAAAAAAGCAAAGACATAGTAAATCCTCCTTAAATTTTGACTATTTTATATGCATAATAATTAAACATGTACTACTCTCCCTGTCATGTTTGAAATCAGCACTTTAGTCTAGGTAGAGCTTTTCAAGGACTCGTTCAAACGTGGCGAACTCTTCGCCCGTAAAACGTTCTTTAATCTCTTGATCGAGTTTTTCGGCAAGGCAAGTTATCTCAGATATATTCTGTTTGGCCTTTTCCGTTAGAAAGACAAGGAGCGAGCGCTTGTCTTCTGGGTCATCTCCCCTCTCAAGTAAATCCTGACGTTCAAGCCTATCTAAGATAGAGGTAAGGGTTGAACCATCCATTTCTAAACTTTTGGCAAGGTCTTTAAACTTGACTCCATCATTTTCCCATACTGCGCTCAATACATAGAATTGAGCAGGAGTAATCCCGTACTGAGAAAAACTGCTTTCGTAATAGCGATGAATCTTTCTCATCACTCGACTGAGTTTATAACAGACAAACTTCGACGGCCTACTGCTGTTCATATTCATCTCGCCCACTGATACACCTCATAATAGCTTTCGTTAAAATAACATTTGTTTGTATATCATTAATTGTACACAAACAAATATAGTTAAAGTATAGCTTAATTTCTTTTTTATGGCAATATGAATATTGATTCATTATACCTATAATCTTATGCGAAGTAATCATTAAATACTGATTTTTTCGGTAACCAATAAGCTGCTGTCACAATTCTGACAGCAGCTTTTTATCCACTATTCCTTTTATACAACTTCTTGGGTCAAATTACCCCCAGTGAATTGACTATTATAGAGCTCAGCGTAGAAACCGTTCTGGGCAAGAAGCTTAGTATGGTTACCCATTTCAATAATACTTCCTTTATTCATGACTAGGATCAATTCTGCATCTCTAATCGTCGAAAGTCTATGCGCGATAACAAAACTTGTTCTTCCTCGCATAAGTTCATTCATAGCTCGCTGAATATATACTTCAGTGCGTGAATCAACACTACTGGTAGCTTCGTCAAGAATTAAGATCGCAGGATCTGCAAGAATTGCCCGGGCAATTGTTAGAAGCTGTTTTTGACCCTGTGAGATATTAGAAGCTTCCTCATTTAGAATTGTATTATAGCCATCAGGAAGTGTTTTAATGAAGTGATGAGCATGAGCAGCTCTCGTTGCTTCAACAACCTCTTCATCTGTAGCACCTTCACGTCCATAAGCAATATTCTCCATAATAGTACCGTTAAAGAGCCAGGTATCTTGAAGCACCATACCGAATATACTGCGTAAAGCACCACGCTTAATATCTCTGATATCAACTCCATCAACCGTGATTTTACCAGCATCTATTTCATAGAACCGCATCAAGAGATTAACAAGTGTAGTTTTACCCGCACCTGTTGGTCCAACGATAGCAATTGTATGTCCTTGTTTGATGTCGATATTTACATTTTTAATCAGTGGTTCTTCTTCTTTATAACTGAAATCTACGTTTTCAAACTTTACTTCTCCCTTAGGAAAGGCTATCACTTTTGCATCAGCACCATCCGGTAATTCTTCCACCTCGTCTAGCAGTTCAAAGACACGTTCAGCTGATGCCACAGTCGATTGAATAATATTGACAATATTGGCAGTCTGAACGATTGGCATTGTAAATTGTCTAGAATATTGAATAAAAGCTAGAATATCACCAATCGTAATCAATCCTCGAATTGCAAAGATACCGCCTATAACAGAGATAATAACATAGCCTAAATTGCCGACAAATCGCATTAAGGGCATTATTATACCCGAAATAAACTGAGCTTTAAAACCTGCCGTATAAAGTCGATCATTAATGGCATTAAAGGTTTTAATTGATTCATCCTCATGGCCGTAGGCCTTAACAAGCTTGTGACCGGAGTACATCTCTTCAACATGTCCATTAATGTCACCCAGTGATTTCTGCTGTGCCGCAAAATGTCTTTGCGAGCGTTTGGCAATACTTAAGGTCACTATAATATAAAGGGGTAGGGTAAAGACAATAATGAGTGTTAATAGAGGACTTATAGTCAGCATCATGACTATAACCCCAATAAGAGTCACGATAGAAGTAATGAGTTGAGTGAGACTTTGCTGAAGAGTCGTGGAAATATTATCAATGTCATTCGTCACGCGGCTTAGAATTTCACCGTGAGTTCTAGAATCGAAAAACTTCAAAGGTAATATCGAGAGTTTACCGTAGACTTCCTTACGCATATTATAGACTGTTCGTTGAGCAACACCAGCCATAATATATTGTTGCGCATACCCAAATGCTGCGCTAACTATATACAAACCCAGCAAGATTAAGACGATCTGACCAATATATGAGAAGTCAAGCTGTGGAACAGGATTGTTCGTCTGGAGCGCCATTATTTTGGCTCCAAAGCCTTCTGCGACTTTTGTTATAGCCTTTCCCATGACTTTCGGGCCGAGAATACTAAAGATGGTGCTCATAATAGCAAAAACAAAGACTATCATGAATTTTGTTCTCTGCGGCTTTAAATATTTTAGCAGCCTTCGGAGAGTCGCTTTAAAATTCTTAGGTTTTTGAACAGGTTTTCCCAGGGCTCCCATAGGTCCCCCTGATCGTCCCGACGAACTTGAGTCAGATTTATCTCCTTTTCGTTCTTCACTCATGCTAATTCCTCCTCAGAAAGCTGTGAAGCAACAATCTCACGATAAACCTTACAAGTACTTAACAATTCTTTATGTGTTCCCACTCCTGAAATCTGTCCTTGATCTAATACAATAATTCTATCAGCATATCTAACGGTTGAAACACTTTGGGCAATTAAGAAAACTGTCGACTCAGAGATTTCAGGTTTAAGGGCTGCGCGTAATTTGGCATCCGTCTTGAAATCTAAGGCGGAAAAACTATCGTCAAATATATAAATTTTTGGTTTTCTAACTAGTGCACGGGCAATGGAGATACGTTGCTTTTGCCCTCCGGAAATATTGGTCCCCCCTTGGGCAATACTATGATCAAAGCCCTGCTTCATTTCATTAATGAAATCTGTGGCTTGTGCAACGTGAGCTACATGTTCTATCTCTTCAAGAGAAGCATCTTTTTTACCATACTTAATATTGTCTGCAATACTGCCCGAGAAAAGAACAGTTTTTTGTGGAACTAAACCGATCTTAGCACGAAGTGCTTGCTGAGTGACTTCTCTAACATCGACTCCATCAACCAAAACGCTTCCGCTTTCAACGTCATAAAAACGTGTTATTAGATTAACTAATGTTGATTTACCAGAGCCAGTACCGCCAATAATAGCCGTTAACTCACCGGGCTTTGCGCAGAAGTTAATATTAAGCAGAGCAGGCTGGTCTGCACCAGGGTATCTGAAGGAAACATTCTTAAATTCAACCAAGCCTTGCTCCTTCTCTGTTTGTTTTGGTATTTCGGGATCACGGATATCCAGATTTGTATCGAGAACTTCATTGATTCTGACTGCGGAAACCTGAGCACGAGGCACCATGATAAACAACATAACCAACATGAGTAAAGAGAATAAGATCTGCATTGCATATTGAATAAAGGCTAAGAGTGAACCGATTTGCATATCTCCATTATCAATTCTAATCGCACCAAACCAAATAAGTGCTACAGTTGTAAGGTTCATAATCAACATCATCGTTGGCATTAATACAGCCATAATTAAGTTAATTTTAATTGCATTGTCCATAAGGTCTGCGTTAGCATCGTTAAAGCGCAGTTTTTCTTGATCAAGGCGATTAAATGCACGTACAACCCTAATTCCTGTGAGATTTTCACGCAAAACAAGATTCAGTTTATCAAGTTTTTCTTGCATTACTTTAAAGAGGGGCAACCCTTTAAACAAGGCTGCACCAATGACTCCAAAAAGTATTGGAATAACAACTACAATTATCCAAGCTAATGATGTATCCTGCCTCAAGGCCATCACAATTCCACCGATACCGGTCAAAGGCGCAGTAACCATCATACTAAGGATTAAAACCGATACTTGCTGAACTTGTGTAACATCATTCGTCGTTCTTGTAATTAAAGTGGCAGTCCCTAATTGGTCAAACTCATGTAGAGAAAAACTTGCAACTTTGGTGAAGAGCTTTTCACGCACTAGTTTACCGAAACCAACGGCAGTTTGAGAGGATAGATAGGTTGCAAAAATTGCACATATAGTCCCTCCTGCTGCAATCAGTAACATAAAACCACCAATTTCAATAATATAACTAACATCTTTATTTACTAAGCCAATATCAACAATATCTGCCATCAGTGTAGGTAAATAGAGATCCGAAAAAACTTGTATAAACAATAGTACGATTACTACTGCTATTTGTACTGTGTATTGTTTTAAAAGTCTAAACAATTTAATCATATATTTCCCCTTGTTATCTATATAGTTAAAGGTTACTTTTCGGGTCACTCAGGAGTTTTTTAAGTATATTAAGACCCTGATAGATATCGTTAAGATCTTCTGAAGTACTTTGAAACATCATGTTTTCTAAATTAAGCTTCCATTTTTCACGAAAGTTTTGATGCATCTCTTTAAATTGTGGGGCAATACTAACGTATACAACTCTACGGTCCTCTTCACAACGTTCTCTTACCACCATTCCTTGTTTTTCAAGCCGGTCTACAATCCCCGATACAGTACTATTCGGTAAACTGAGCTTACTACTAAGTTCGGTGATCTTGATCTTATTTTCCTTACTTAAGAATCCAAGCACCATACCTTGAGGTGCAGTGATGCCTGAATCCTCAAACACTTTACTCATACTCTGCTTAAAAAGAATAATCACTTCCTGAAAGAGGTTTGCAACTTTTGTGCTTTCATTGAGGTTTTCCATTTATATCCCCACTTCCACTTATTTCGAATACGTTTATTTCGCTATCGTATATTTCGTACATAAAATATAGTACTCTCTATGCTAAAAGTAGTCAATTGAGAAATCACCTTAATGTGAGTTTTGAAGCAATTAGCAATTCATAATATCTCTTGATTAGTATTGCCATTCTAATGAAAGCAATCAAACAAAAAAAGGTACTCACATGAAAATGCGAGTACCTCCCTTATGTCCTTCAAGCTATCTTACAATCCCCCGATTAACAAAGTCTTGTTTGAGGATCTCTAATCTCCTCGTGCCATCCAGTCGTTTCTGTCTCATTTCCTCTTGTATCACTTTTGTTTCTTCAATGCCTTTTACGATAGTCTGCCACGATTTTTCTAAAGTCTCAATACTAACTGAGCTCCCCGAGGCTAGTCTAGCTACCATTTTTGATTGCAAGGCTGTGTTTTCTGCATTTCTCAGCAATAATTCATTCGTCTTCTCATCTAATGCGCTCATGGCTTTCGCTTGAACAGACTGACGTTTTAACATGATCGCTTGAACTAAGCATTGTTTAAAGATTGGCATTGTAATCACAAATGCTGAATTAATCTTGCGAACTAAGTTATAGTTACCATATTCAATCGATTTAATGGTCGGCATACTTTGGACTGCAACGTTTTCTGCCAGTTGTAAATCGTAAATTCTTTGTTCCATGATGTCTTGCACTTGCATTAGGTTATTGACAGCGATCTGGTCTAATCTGTTCCCTGTCTCATCTGCTTTAGCTTGGGCTGTAGGAATGATATTATTTTTAAGTTCTGCTAGTACGACTTGACCCGCATAAATGTATTGTCCTAACTGCTCGTAATACTCCGAATTCTTTGTGAACATATTGTCCAAGTGCTTATTGGCAACATTTATTTCCGCCTCATACTGTTTCAGCGTGACAAAAACTTTATCCACTTCATCCCCCATTGAGTTATATTTATTAAATAGAGCTTCAACAGAATTCTTCGCTTTAGAAAAAATTTTTTCCAAAAAACCTGGGGGTTTATCATCGAAATCCTTAATATCGAACTTATCCATTATTTTATTAAGCTGAATTAAGAGTTCTCCGGAATCCTCAACCTTCGTCGTTTGCATCGAGTGAAGGATGGCATCCGAAAAACGAGAAACCTCTTCTGCAGTGTTTTTTCCAAACGTCATAATCGAACTTACATCTTCGACATTAATTTGCCTAACAATACTACGCACCTCTGGACTTTCCTGCACCTTCGCCATAACTTCGCTCTTCTTCTTTTCGAGATCAAATACTGGAATAGGTGCTGGAACTAAACTTTTATCCTCTGTTAATGTCGTTGTAAAACCTTGAATTTCCATTAATATTCCTCCTTGTAATTATAAAATTGTCCCTTATGTCAACTTGAAAAAGCGAGAGAACAGTCCAGGTTTTTCAACTGGGGCCGTTTCAATACTGTTTAAAGACGGTAGTATAAGATCATACTTAACGAAAGGTAGCTGATGAACATCAAAAAGGCTGGGCTTTATCTGTTGTTCAATCGTCTTGTAATTTGTAGGCGTAAATATAACGACATCTAGACCGATGAGATTAAAATAGGCAAGAAGGATCGCATCATTTTCACTGAAAGTATCTTTTTCGTTGTCATAGACAATCACTTTGGGAACCTCTTGTGGATAATCGAAGACTTCAATAAGCTTTATCAGTGAGTCATCCATCGTAAGGATGGTCATTATTACCTTAAGCTTAAATTTCTCATCGACCTTTGACAAAAACATTCCAGAGGTTAAGAGTTCATTAATCTTAAGGATTAGAAAATTTTGCAAGTGCTCTTTCAGATATCCAAATCTGTAGAACGGGCTTTTTATAACTTTCTGTTCATCGAAGAAACCCTGTTTGTTAAGTAAATAACCTGACTGATATAGTTCTTGCCTAGTGTAACATATTTTAGTGAAGGGCACGTCCTCCAGTAGCCTCGTATTAGAAGCAGACGATAGTAATTTTAGGTCAAGCCAATAGGAATTAAGATCGTCGCTAACTCCATTGATCTTCGCAAATATGTTGGGCACATACACTTTTTTGTTTTGAACCTTAAACTCTGGACGAAGTTTAGCGGGTTCTGACCAAAGAATTTTCAATTCATCTAAGGTAGTTTTAAGCGTAATGGGTTGTGTCGAGTAACTTTCAAACTGCCACGGTTTAAAAAGACCAACCTCTTCGTTATAAATTACTTCCTCAATTTCTTTGGATGCTTTGTAAGCGATTGTGCTTTTGCGAACTAACCGCTCTGCTACTGGGAATGATGTTAAGGGCAAGTTATGTTCATTGATCTTCACTTGAGTCATAGCATTCTCATTGTCGAACTTTCGAAATGGATGGTCTCCCTCCATTTCCGGATGAATAAAAAGAACGTCACATCCTATTTTATGAAAAGCGTAGAGCAAGTAGATTTCATGCGATTTAATATTACCATAGAAGAGTATTTTAGGATTATATTCATAGTTAAGCCCACCGACACTGAATTTCTTGCTACGACTGCTTCTAGTTAACAGATTGGGCAAGTATCTATTAAACCAAGTAACAAGCTTTAGCGAAAAGTTCAAGACTATGGACGTATTTATATTACTACTTTTCTCAGCGAAGAGATTAACTGTTTCTGTGAAAGATTTTCTAAGTGTGTTGTCCAAGAGCTGATCATAAGTTGGGAGAAGTATGTTGGCCTGTAGAAGTTGTTCTATTATTTCAAATCTGTCTCTGTATGGATAAACAATTAGCCTTTGAGGAAGTAGATCACTTTCAACAGCGCTCGGTGTAGGGATACCATCTAGAAACTTCAGATAAAAGCCCGACGTTTTAATGGCATTATCTAGGTTATAAAGACTGTTATTATATTCTGCCTCCCAATCATCTTCGGAACTCGGAGCTCCAATATATCGCATGAAATAGGTTGGAAGTATTGGAAAGGGCCCACCAACATAACCACTTCGTTTAGTCAAGGGAACGATAAATTCCTGAAAGATTGTTTCTGATTTCTTTAGTTTGACTACTATAGCCGGATCATTTAATGCGATGAGGTTATGATACGTACTCAGGTCTCTTTCAGTGTTCTCCCTTGGTTTAGAGGGTTTTTCTACTAGCGGCTGGGATTCCTCGATCTTTGACTGAGCTCTTTTAAAAGAATCTTTCGAAGGAAAAGCGGTAATCTGGCGTTCTCTCGATTTTCTGATTAACCTTGAAAACTCTGTTTTCTTATCTACTTGATCAAACCGATCGTTAAACGATGTATTAAGTACAAGGACATCGCATCCGATAAGGGACATAAGGATGAGAAAATAAACTTCGTGTATTTTGGGACTTCCCCAATATACTATTTTAGGATTGTATAAGGATTTCTTACCAACTTGTTTACCATAATCTACGAACCACAACAACACCTTCATAACAAAGTTCATAATAATACTAAGATTAACTGTTTGTTCATTCGTTATATATAGCTTGAGCATTACACCAAAAGCATTTTTGATTTTTTGGTTTACTTGAAGGTCTGAGGTTAATGAGAAATAGCCATTTGTTTCTAAGACATTCAAGAGCGCCCCATTGCTATAGTCGTTCAGGGGAACTTGAAGAAGTAATTTTCTGGCAGCTTCAATTGATGAGTTACTAGCAATTTTAATTTTTCGGTCAAAATAAATATAATTGCCAAGTGATCTTAGTTTTTCATCTAAGCCTATAACCTCTGACAGGTACTTTTCCTCATCATCACTCCCAATTATTCGGTAGAAATAAACATACGAACTAGCCCCCCTATCAATCAAAGGAGACAATATATCGTTGAAAATATCGTCAGAATGTTTTAAGAACGTTTGCTTATCATTCTTTGTCTCCATACTTATACACCTCTTTCACACAAAGCGATGTTTGCTTTAAGTCCCAACCTTAATCGACCCACATAGCCCATACATGCGGTACATAGCCAACTGTTGATTGCTTGCCGTTTCGTACTATTGGGGTTTTATAAAGACTCGGATTATTGAAAAGCATCTCTTCCCTACCACTCTCAGTAATAATCCGATCCATATTCAATGTCTTATAATTCTTAGCTGTGTTATTAATAAGAACATTTAGACCAATCACAGCCTTTACACTTTGTAATTCACCTTTGCTCAAGCCAAACATGGTTAAATCTACAAATTGGTAATTTATTTTTCTTTCCTTAAAATAACGCTCCGCTTTTTTCGTATCAAAACACTTCTTAACGCCAAAAATTTGAATATTCACCCTCTCGACTTCTCCCTTAAAAAATTATTTATCCAACCAATATCTGCCTTAAACATGTACCTATCTAATCATTCTACAGTTTTACCAGAATCCCTTCTATCATAATAAAGAAGGTCGACACCTTTCCGTCTGAGATTTGTAAGACATTCTTCACGATAGGCTTCATCATGTTCGGGATAAATAAGGGTTTCTGGACTCAGGTAGTCTTCACTTGGAAATTCATCAGGCCAAGGCATGGTGTTTTTTCCACGGTATTCAGAACATTTCCATTGTTGAGATGGTTTGTATCCGCGTTGCTCCATTTCCCGGAGAACAAGTTGATGATAGTCAACAAGTCTCTTAACGCTGTGCGTAAAAACGTAATCTACTGTAGCATGCTTCTTTCCCCACCCCATTCCCCGTAGAGCACAGCATTCTCGATGTTGACCTAAAATTTGGGCTCGCGGCAAGAAAGCAAGGAGATCCTGGTGCCAAAGTCGCATTAAAATTCCTCCGTTTTTTTCTCACATCCAACTATTTGAGGAATACAAAATAAAGACTATCTCTCCCGCTTGTAGAAGTGGAGTCGCACGATTGGATAAAGTAAAGGACCGGCCTTCGCGGGTCGATCCTTTAAAAGCCTTAAAATATAAATTCTCTCGGATCTAAATTTACCTCACGGGAAATCTCTTCGACAATTCTCTTTTCGACTGGGGCAAACTCGCCGTCCGCAAAACCTATAGCACAACACAAACGCACTACTAAACGAGCAGCATCTGGCTTACTAGCAAGCTTACCTATTGCCCGCAGAGCTTCTGCTTTACCCATCATTTGATCACTTTGAATCCGTTGAACAAAGTAACTAAATCGGGAATCCACCTCATTGATATTTATCCCTCGCATTTCCTGGCTGGTACGGAAGTATTCAATGAGCTTCTCTCTTTCCGATGGGTCGATGATACCGTCCGCAGTAGCCACTAAAGCGCTCCCTGCTACCAAGGCCTCAGTAAGATCTTTCCCCATATATTTGCTCACGACATTACGAGCGCTCTCTGTTTGCCTTTGTAGCCACTGGGTAGTATTGGCGTTACCAGCCGCACTCCAGCGTTCTTTACAGCCCAAACACACAAACTCCATATTTTTACTTCCAATAAACCCTGCCAATATTCCTACTGGCCCAAGTAAAACACCGCCCACTAAGGCTTTCCCAATTCCAAACCCTTTTTTACCTGCTGTCACTTGAGTTGAATGGCAACGTGGGCAGGACATGCCCCCTTGATCCTGGGGATGACCATAGCTTGGTGAGCTATTTTGTCCATAGGACTGCGAGCCAGCATTAGCATAGGATTGTGAGTTATTCTGCCCATAGGTCTGAGGGCTATTTTGCACATACGGTACCGCTGAAGTTGCAGGCCTTGTATTTCCAAAAGCGGAGTTTCCATGGTTTCCATAACCAAGATTACCACTGTTACTAGCACTAGTCGAGCTTTGTTCTTCTTCTACTTCTAGTCCAAAGTTATGGCAGAGGGCCCCTAGACCGCCTTGAAACCCACTGGCAATCGCATTGAATTTCCACTCCCCAACATGCCGATATAGTTCGGCCGCTACAATCGCAGTTTCTATAGAGAATTCTTGGCCAAGCTCATAATTAAGAAGCAATTCATTTGTGCTGGCATTGAGAATTCGGACGTAAGAGTTTTTAATATCGCCGAAACTTTGCCGTCTATTTTGGGCATCGTTGATCGTAATGGTAAATGCAATTCTTTCGATATAAGAAGGCACTGCCGATAAATTGATGTGGATTTGCTCATCATCACCCGTACCGGAACCCTTCTTGTTGTCCCCGCTGTGCTTAACTGAACCCTGTCCACCGGTGGGATTATTATAGAAGACAAGATCATTTTCATCTTTCACTTTACCGTTCGATCCTATCAAAAAAGCAGAAGCATCCAAATCAAAGTTATTATTACTAGCTGTCGAATTTGACGCCCAACCTAAGCCGACGATAATTTCCTTCAAGTTTGGATTGCTTTTAGTGAGGTCAACTTTTTGCCCTTTACTTAGTCTTACTGCCATTAGTTCCCCTACTTTCTAATCTTTTTTAGATTTTTCGTTCTCTTGGTTTTTCATACATCAGAGTTCCGAAGTATTGTGTTAAGAAATTCTAGCTCAGAATATATTTCCTTAACAAGGAAATTATATCATCTCTCTAAGAATAAACCAATAAGTACAAATAACCTGAGTCCATGAAGTACCGATTGCGTAAGACATACACCTGTCATAAGCAATTTTTGCAGGACATTTTAAAGTTTATAGAATCAATACCCTATACGCTGTGCCTTTACCTTTACCTTTACCTATGCCTATCCTATACCCTAAACCTATACCCAGCTCCCCAAACCGTTTCTAAGTATTGAGGATTAGAGGGGTCAATTTCAATCTTCTCTCGTACTCTGGCAATATGTACTGTGACAGTTGCTGAGTCTCCTAAGGCTTCCAAGCCCCAGACACGTTCGAATAGTTCCTCACGTCCAAACACCCTATTTGGATTCTGGGCTAAATACAAGAGTAATCCAAACTCTTTATGGGCAAGGCAAACTTCTTGTCCAAGCACAAAGACTCTTCGTGAGTCTTTCTCAATTTTCAGCCCACGTATTGTTACGGTATTACCCTTTTTAGTCCCATCGCTAAACAGATGTTTTATCCTTTCATAGTTCTCTAGATGCGCTTTTACCCTCGCAACCAGCTCGCCAGGACTAAAGGGTTTCGTGATGTAATCATCGGCGCCTAGGCTTAACCCCTTAATCTTATCAATTTCTTCCTTTTTGGCAGAAACTAATAGTACCGGAATATCTTTGTTTTCCTTCATACTTCGCAGAATTTCTAAACCATCCATCCCTGGAAGCATGATATCAAGAATCAGAAGATCCACCTCGTTTTCTTGTAGTACTCTCAAGCCCTCTAAACCATCGCCACACACTAATACTTCGAAGCCAGCAACTTCAAGATAATCCTTCTGTAGTTCAGCAATACTGACGTCATCTTCAATAATCAATATCCTTTTTTTCATTGTATTTCTCAGTATCATGATTTACTAAGTGAGATCATGATACTCGTACCCTCCTCTCCGTGACTAACTGCCCATACTCTTCCCTTGTGAGCCTCTATGATTTGCTTTGCTATGGCCAGGCCAAGACCGCTTCCTTTGCTTCTCGCCGCATCAGATCGGAAGAATCGGTCAAAAATGTAGGGTAAATCCCCTTCACTGATTCCTGAACCATTGTCTCTTAGTTCAATAATCAAGCTGGCCGAAGTATCTCTCAGAAAAATAATAATTTGGCCATTATCCTTACACATGTATTTGCGCGAATTATCAAGGATGTTCATAATCACTCGTTTCATTTTCCCTTGATCTATCAAGACATATTGTTTTTGGCTTAGCTCATTATGGAATGAAATTTTGATATGACTAAGTTCTAATTCTGGCTCACTCTCTTGTAAGCAGAGCAATAGATACTCTTGGATATCTGTTTTCTCAAAATCGTAAGGAATCTGATTCAGATCAAGCTTGGCATAGAGGAGCAAATCATCGATCATTTGGTCAACTTGGTGAGCCTTTAAAGAGATAGTTTTTAAGTACCGTTCCGTTTTGTCAGGAGTATTGGCTATTCCGTCTAAGATCCCTTCAACATACCCTTTGATAGAAGTCACAGGTGTCTTTAAGTCATGCGAAATACTGGAAATCAGCATTTTGCGGTTATCTTCATATTTCAGTTGAGTGTGTACCGAATCCTTTAGCTTGATGCGCATAAGTTCAAGATCTCGACACAACGCTTGGATCTCTTGATCCCCTTCTTCCACAATCGGGTGATTAAGATTACCACGACTAATTTCGGATGCCGCGCTTTGTAAATTATTAAGCGGTTTTATTATCCTTCTAGAAAATTGATAGGAAACCACAATATTTGTGAACATAAACGTTAGGATGAATGAAACTGTAATTAACACGAGAAACCTTGTTAGGTTCGTTGCCGATTGATGAACAGGAGCAAGGAGTAAGATGCTCCCTTGTAACTTTAGATCGATTAACTCAACAGTGTAAGTAACATCTCCGATAACGACTGGCTCGCTTCTCCCCTTCTTATTCCCTGCTGCCAAAAACTTGGCAACTTCGATTTTGCTGAAATTACTAGAGGTGTAGATGACTCTCTCATCCTTGATCATGACTAGCTCTCCATTAATTCCAGCAAGCTGTTCCTGCAGATGTCTTTGAAAGTTTTCTTCCTCAATCACCTCCGGAGTGTGTTGTAAAATGCTAGTTTGGCTATTGATAAGCTCAAACTTGATCTCAGATAACTTTTGGTAGTTCTCAAACGATATATCATGTCCCAATAATTTGCCGAAAACATAAAAAACAGCCAAAGCAATGAAAACAGTAATCAGCATGGGAATGACTACTGTTGAAGCGTTGGCTAAAATCAAACGTTTTTTGAGATTCATATCGTCGTCACCTAAAATTCCTTTTTATCAAATAAGTAAAACCCTGCAGTAAATAACATTATACCAGATCCTAGCATGATCAAGAACTGGCGCACAATTTTTCCTACAGGAAAAGAGTTTATCAGAAATAAATTATACCAGTCAAGTTGTGTCGTCATAAATAAACTTGAGTACTGAGAAAAAATCAAGCCCAGTACTTTTAAAACGATAAATACTAAGATCGAGACGAAAAATACGGATATTCCGCTCTTTATGAGATTCGCTAAAAGGACAATTCCTAAAGCCAAAACAACCATCGGAAGCAAGCTAACAAGATAGGAGAAGATCGTCATAACGAAGGAATGTAGTGTCCCTGAATTGGTGTTAAAGATAACTCCAACCAACATCGATAAGATGAGTAGTAAAAGTAGCATTGCTAAAATAAATAGTACAATGGCCATAATTTTGGCACAAAAAATCTTAAAACGACTTACAGGTCGCGTTAAAGTGATGCGCATACTATTTTGTGAAAACTCCCCGGAGAAGCTATCAATCGCTACTAAGGCTGTAAACAGCGGCAATATGGTGTTAACTACCACCGCTAAAACGAGCATGGGGAATTCAACACTTCCCGCCCCCCTAAGTCCAAAGCCGCTTCTGACTCCCACGATCGCCAGTTGCCCAATCACAATCACGGCCAGAGAAAGTAAAACGGCGATTAAAGCCTTTTTCTTCTTATATAGTTTCTCGACTTCATTAACGAGCGCTGCTTGGAACACGGCCATTTCTCTCTACCTCACTTACAAAATAATTCTCTAATGTCGCGTAGTTCTTCAGAATGTTTGGTGTGCTCTCGACATTAAGCATTTTCCCTTCATAGATAACTCCGATGCGGTTGCAAGTTAGCTCTACATCATGTATCAGATGACTGGAGATGAAAAACGTGGTCTGATCCTGCTCAGCTAAATGATGGATTAGTCTGCGAATATCAATCATTCCCTCGACATCTAGACCATTCAGTGGTTCATCGAGAATTACTACCTTGGGACGGGATAATAGAGCTGCCGCAAGACCTAGTCGCTGCTTCATCCCAAGAGAAAACTTTTTGGGTTTTTCATGCTTATACTTTATCATTCCTGTAAGCTCTAGAACCTCATCAATGCGTTTATAATCAACTTCGGGGTAGTACCGAGCCAACTGTTTCAGGTTATCAAAGGCACTCATATAGGTATAAGCTTCTGCGATTTCGATCAGACAACCGACCTTTTCCATAGCCAACTCATACTCTTCAGTCACGCTATATCCAAAAATCTTCACATCCCCACGCTCTGGTCGGATGAGTCCTGTCATAATCTTCATTGCTGTCGTTTTCCCGGCCCCGTTCGGGCCAAGAAAACCGAAGATATCCCCTTTATAGATATCTAGATTAATATCCTTAATTCCTCGTCCATTCCCATATAGTTTGGTCAGTTCCTTAATCTCAATTATTGTTTCCATGCCTTGCCTCCCTATGGACATAATACGACTGCCGGGAATTAACCCGGCAGTGATCTATCTACTTTTGATGCAATCGAGAAACTCTCAATTCAATGTTCAACTATTGTTGAACGAGTTACTTTTATATAATCTTACTCTACATCTGGACTAAAAGTTGAATCATGCAATCCACCCATGGATGTATTCATATTCAAATGTATTTTTCCACCATACTCATCAATATATAAGTTTCCCTTTATCCCTGATTCCGTAGTGTAATCAAAACCTGAATAATTCTTCTGTTCTGGCTTTTTGCCATCAAGTTTGAATTTGCGATCAGGTGTGGCGTATTCTTCAAATCCTGGTTTATACTCCTCATAATATCTGCCAGTAATCGTCATATTATCAATTTGAGTAATTTCAATAATCCGTTCCCCGATTTTGATAAACTTGTTGTCCTTTTCAATCAGGATGTTGTTATTAAACTTACCGACAAACATTTCTGGATTAGCGATTTCATCGCCTGGAGTTTCTCTGGCAATGTTTTTGACAACTTTCTTGCCCGTTAGATCTGGTTTAGTGACTGTGGTCGTGTTTATTCCTGACAGCTTAACTAAAATTTCAACTGTTACATCATGATCTGTTCCTTGCTCATTTTTACCAGACAGCACTGCGGTCCCTAAGATGCTCTCCATGACGCCGTCTTTGTTGACATTTGCTTTACCACTTACACTGTTAACGTAAACATCCTTAGTGAGATGTGGCATGTTGCTTTGATTACCATTAAACTCTTGTTTCAATGAATATGAAGCCACAGCATTGACTAGGGCTGGGATTTGAGAGCCAGTCAATTTGCCTTCGAGCTCTTTACTTGCATCTGAATTTTCCACAACCACGACGTAGTCTTTCAGACTCCCGACGATAGCATCCAATATTTTTTCCAGATCTGCTGCTTCATCTTCTTTGAAAGGATTATTAAATACTTCTCCTTCTCTTGGCTTGGCATATTCAGTCACGTAGATCGTCGGATCACTCTCGGAAACCCGAATCTGGGTCGTCTTATCCGCATAATACTGGTAGTTGTTTTTATCTCCATTGAGACTTTCACCCGTAGAGATAGTTTCCGAAGCGCCTTTAAGTCGGTCATATTTCTTAATCTCATTTGAAGTCATCAGTGTTTTTCCATTATCCATTAACGCTATTGAGAAGTCTAATGTAAAACTGTCAAATTTCTCGCTCCCCTGCTCTGCGGTCACTTTAAGTGCATCCTTTAACTGGTCATACCCACTCTTGTTGGCGATGTCAGCTAAAGCTGTCGTCGCAACCAAAAGTGTTCCTAGAGTAAAACTGATAAGCATCGCTGTTTTCTTATTGAATTTCATTCGTTCATCCCCTTATCTTTTCAGGAAGCTTCCTTTAAGTATATTCTAACAGCCTACTCTTGACTTTCTCTAAACAGTTTATAAACAAAGTATAAACTGTTTAGAGAAAATCAAATGTCTAGAAGAATAATCCTAAAAATATATGAGAGGAAGGGTGCAAATCCCACATATTACGAGAATTTGCACCCTTTCCTTAGGAAAATAATTCTAAATTTAAGCTAAAATTGACGTTTTAGAGTTTATTCAACACCAAACATATCAATAATAGGCTTTTTAAAGACTGACCATTCGTTCGTATTAGGATCCCACTTCATATTAACAAAGCAGTGCCAGTTAGCTTCGTCAATTGTAGGACGGTCTGTTCTGAAGTAGTATCCAGG
>CAKMJS010000152.1 GCA_927405585.1 uncultured Desulfosporosinus sp. | reverse complement strand
TCGATGCCGCTGTAACTGCCTTAGGTTTAGCAACGACGGCCTTTAATAGCGCGGTTCTTGTAGTAGGTAATAAAACGGTATTAACACAAGCAATTACCGATGCAATCACCTTACGAGACAGTAAGACAGTAGGGATTGCTTTAGGGAACGTATCGTCTGCAGCGAAAGACGCTTATACGACCGCAATAACCACAGCAACAGCCGTGAAAAACAACGCAAGTGCAACCCAAGCGGACGTTGACGCCGCAGTATCAGCCCTAAGTACAGCAACAACAGCCTTTAACAATGAGGTTCTTGGAGCAGGCGATAATACGGCGTTCGCAACAGCCATCACCAATGCCAGCGCTTTATTGGGAAGTAAGACCGTTGGGACAGCAGTCGGGAATGTCCCACAAACAGCCTATGATGCTTATAATACAGCGATAAACAATGCGACAGCAGTGAGAGACAACACAAGTGCAACCCAAGCACAATTTGATACCGCGCTAACAGTTTTAAGTGACGCGACGCTTGCCTTTAACGTTTCAGTTCTAATCGACGAATGCTTCATTGCTACAGCCGCCTTCGGCTCCAAGAATCAGACAGACGTTGTCTTATTACGTCAATTCCGCGATCAATTCTTACTCACAAACCCAGTAGGCCAGGCATTTGTAGAGACCTATTACCATTACTCCCCGCCAATTGCCCAGACTATTGCGGGTAGCGTAGTACTGAAATTCTTGACACGAGTGGTGTTATTACCGTTTGTTGTTATTGTCTACCTGTTATTCCAGCCTGTCTTACTTGTTGGAATACTTGCAGGACTAACCTTTATGATTCTACAACGACGCAGAAACAGAGTCTTGCAGGTTAAGTAACTGTAACTATAATACCAATACCAACCATCAAATGAATAACGCGCTACTACGCCCAGTTAGGGGATAGTAGCGCGTTAAATTCCTGCCAAGCTCTTAATTCCACATACTGCATTGGTCTTTTATAAAGGTATTGTGAGGTTAGAACTAAGGTACCTGCAATACACAGTGAATCTTTAGGAATGATCATTTTCTACCGGTGAACCGCCAGTGAACTTTGGAACGGGCATTTGGTGAATAAAATAGACGGCAGGCAGGCCAGATCCAATTAAATTCCGAGGGAGTGATAAGTTGAATATTAACAATGGATATTTTGGCAAGCTGCAGCGATACCTGGCTCTGCTCTTAATTACCCTATTAGTTAGTTCATCATTCATAGCAGTCCAGCCCCAAATACTTCAGGCTGCTGACAGTCTGGCATCCATTGAAGTGAGTGAGTCTGAGTTAAGTCCAGGTGCAACGGGAGTTGTAACCATCACAGGAAGGAACATTCCCGATCCTGGGTTGGCGGGTTATCGACTGAATGTGGTATACGATCCCACAAAGCTTGAGGTTCTCGGACTCGGAATGACTTCGAGTGACCCGTTTGCCATTCAAGTACCGAACTTTGATAATCTTGGCACGGCGGTCATTGCAGGGATACAACCCTCCGGTGTGAAAGGGGTGATGGTGTTAACACGCCTGCGTGTCAAGGTCAAGGCTACAGCCACAGGGACTGCCAATCTTAAGCTTGAAATCAAGGAGTTGTCCTTGAAAAATCTGTTACCACTTTCTGCGCAAGCAAAGAATGGGCAAGTGGTCATTACTTCACCAGGAACAGGTCAACAGCAGCAAGCACGCCCTCTATCCATTAATATAGGTACTCTCCCGATGGCCATCATAGGTCAAGCGTATCAGCATACCTTAACGGCCAATGATGGAAATCCTCCCTATAGTTGGTCAGCCAGTGGTTTGCCAGAGGGTTTGCACGCTAATGCAGAAACAGGCCAAATCACAGGAATTCCTACCGCGAACGCTGTATCAAATTTTGTTGAGGCCTCAGTAAGCGATAATAGCAATCCGAGGCAAACCGTCACCGCTCAACTTGTGCTGGAGGTTAAAACCACTACAACAGGTTCTATACCAGCCATAGTGCCAGTTCCGACGTTACCAACGACGAATCCAGCGCAGGTGGTTCGCGCGGGAGTGGACCGCTATCAGACGGCCTACACGATAGCTCTGGCCCACTTCGCTCAACTAGGACCCAAAAATGTCCTCATAGCGAATGGCTATGCGCCGGCTGATGCTTTGGCGGGTGCAACACTGGCCTATAAATTGAAAGCCCCCATCCTGCTGAGTACACTCCAGTCGTCAGGTGTGAATACTGTCCATGATTTTCTCAGCGTGACTCAAGGGACCGGAGGACAGGTCGTCTTATTAGGCAGCACGGGAGTTCTAGACTCCTCCTATCACAGCGCCTACCCTGCGATGCAGCAGCAACGCTTAGGAGGAGCCAATCGACGAGAGACAGCCATCCAGATTGCTAAAATGTTGGTAGGAGATACCACGGGTACGCCCGTCGTGATCGTCAACGAAAATGCTTTTGTGGATGCTATTAGTGTGGCTCCATTCGCAGCACGAGAAGGGTGGCCCATTCTCTTAACCCAAGGGGACCAATTAAGCCCGGAAACAGCAGCCTATCTAGATCAGGAAAAACCAAGTTCCATTCTGATTATCGGGAGTACAGGGGTGGTTAGTGAAAAAACAAAGCTAGCCTTACAAGCTAAAACTAACCCAACTGCAGTGACCCGTCTCGGAGGAACCGACCGTTTTGAAACCAATTCGCAAGTTCTGAATTGGGCAAAGAACCAACACCCCGAACGATTTACGAAAGAAGGAGGAGCACACATTGCCTTTGCCAATGGCGATGCGAACGATGTGATTGATGCCTTAGCCGGAGCAGCCTTAGGAATACCGATCATACTGGTCCACAATAAGCGTGAATTTAGCGTTTCGCAGTCGGAGTTTTTGCGAAAGATAGGGCAAGTCCCGAGTCAAATTTTCGGCAGCTCAGGTGTCATCGCCCAAAGCATTTCCTGGGATCAGTAAAGCCTCTGACAGGGGACGTTTCACAATTGGAGATAATTTTAAAGGAAGAATAACCATTCATATTAGCACGTAGATAATAAGCAAAAAAAGGATATTTTCTTGCAGGAATTATCCTTTGAAATGGCGAACAGACAATAAAAGGTACGTGTTCAAGGGAGGGAAAAACTTTTAATGATCAAAGAAGGTTCCAATCATTATAAAGGTCAAATAAAAAGAGGAGGCCCAACTATGAGTAAAAACATCAACCGAAAGCTGATCGGCTGTTTTGTGGCAGCTGCTTTAGTGTTTTCATCAACCCTTTCCCCGATTGTTGCTAATGCGGAAATGTTAACTGGAGTGAGTTCTGTAACGAGAATCGGTGGAGTCGACCGCTATGAGACAGCTGCTCTAATGGCCCAAAAAGGGTGGTCGGGTACGAGTGATAATGTCGTTCTTTCTGCTGGGATGAATGACAATCTTGTCGACGCCCTCGCAGCAGGTCCCTTAGCCTTTAAACTTAAGGCCCCAATTCTTTTAACAGAGGGTCAAACCCTTAACGCCTTTGCAAAAATCGAGTTACAGCGTCTCAAGCCTAAAAAGGCCTACATAACGAGCGGCTTAGGCGTGATTAAGCCTTCGGTTATAGAAGAACTTAAAGCCTTGGGCATAACTCCGGTACCCCTAGGTGGTCTGGATCGATACGAGACATCGGTCAAGATTGCTCAGGAATTAGCACTTCAGGGTGCCAATGTCACACGAGTGGTCTTGGCGGGAGCTTGGGTAACCCCAGCCGATGCTCTGTCGATTTCTTCGATCGCAGCGACCCAGGAAATGCCAATCTTAGCAACATCTATGAATCAGCTCCCAGCCACTGTGAAAGCGTACCTTGACACGATCAAAGCCAACGTCACAGATTCTTATGTGATTGGCGGAACGGGTGTGATCGCGGACGCCGTCAAAGGGGAGTTGCCAGGTAAGGTAAGCCGATACTCCGGTCTTGATCGGTATGACACCAACGTTCAAGTGCTTAAGAACTTTGCTAAAGAATATAAGAATGACAAAGTATATGTCGCTAACGGTATATCCTTTGTCGATGCCGTAGCAGGTGTACCTCTTGCCGCAGCAGACCGCTCGGCCGTTGTTCTCGTCAGTCAACCCATTGATAGTGATACTAACGAGTTCGTGAAGCTGAGTATGTCAACCGATGACATGGTTGTTTTAGGTGGCGAGGGAGCTGTCTCGGCCGCGGGCATGAGCGCTTTAACGTCTGTCGTTACTTATGACACCGACAGTGCCACTGTGGGCGGAGCAGACGCTACTCACCCGCTAGTACTAACGGATAACGCTAAAATTACCGGAGATAGCGTAACTCTTAAAAATACCACAACGAATTACAGTGTTTATATTAAGGGAAATAACGTCACTTTGAAAAATATCACAGTAAAAGGAACAGTCTTTGTGGATCCGGGCGAAACGGGATCAGCAACCTTAGACGGTGTTACCGCAGGGAATATTGTGATCCTCTCTGGAGCTCCACACAGTGTGATCATTACGAATTCAAGCTCAGGACAGATCACCGTTAGTTCGGATGGTAATACCAACGTCGTGCTTACCGCAGTAACCACCGATGGTGTTTCTGTTCAAACCTATGTTGTTTATGAAACAGTTAATGGTGTGCAGGTTAAAACAGGTACGATTACGATTACTAGTGGAGCTGGAAATGATCTGGGTGAAATGACCATCACGAGTGATCCTGGACAGGAAACCGACGTTAATTTAAGTGGGCAATTTAATCAGCCCATTACCGTTGAGGGTCAGGGCGAGACAACCATTACGGCAGCCGCTGGCACCGTTGTTTCCAGTATTACGTCGGATACCGATAGCTTAACCTTAGATGGAGCAGGAACCTTTAGTTCTGTGGTTGTGGAATCGGGTTCTCTGACTGCGGCAACTGGGACAACGCTTCCCTCCGTTACCGTGAACACGACGAGTTCTACCGAGACCGTAACCTTAGCAGGAACTATAACGAATCTAACCCAGACTCAAGGAAACACGACTTTAGAGACGGGAACGACTGTAACTAATATGACGACTACGAATGGTGGTACAGTGATCGTTCCACCGGGTTCTAGTGTTACGAACCTTACCTCGACAGGCACCCCTCCAGCACTGGGTGGTGGCGGTCCGGTTAATGGTCAGACCACCCCAATCATACCACCCGTAACGCCTCCACCAGTTATACCACCCGTAACACCTCCCCCAGGTGGCGGTGGTGGTGGAGTACCGCCTATGACGACACTTTCAATCACGTCCTTAACGGCAAATATCACAACGGCTACAAACCCCAATGTGTCTGTTGCGTCGACCGGAAGCTATACTTTTAGTTTGTCAAGCTTAGCTGATACCGATCGCTTCACGGGGTTGCAGCTTGCATCCAACGGAACGAGCCCTAGTTTGGTGATCACTTCGATTCAGGCTAGAGGCGTCGATAATTGGTTGTCTAGCTCCATTACGGCTGTGCCGGTCAACGGCACGGTGGGAACGTCAGCGTTATTGGGCGCATTGGATTCAAGTAGTAATGGGGTCTCCCTAGCTAATCTCCGCCTCATCTTCGGCACTGGTCCAGTCGTCTTAACAGGTTATCTGTCCCAAAGTGGTTATAATAACAGCGCGACCGTGACTGTGACGATTAATTTAGGAACCTCGACTACCCCTATTACGACCATTTCGAATGAATGGATGACGATCACTAAGTCTAGTACAAGTGTTAATACAGTGACAGTCGAGATTAAACCTGGGCAAGAGAGTAAAACAATGGGTGATCTGACCGACGGTAGTAACTTTAACTTTGTGAATGTTGTTGCCTCCATGCTAGTAAGTAATGTTAATTACACAACGAGTGGCCTCACAGCAACCCAACTGAAAGACAAAATTTCTGCGCAGGCACTTGGATACATCTTCGCTGATATTCCACTCTCCAAACTCCAGGGTAAAACCATTAGTTTCGGCACCTCTCCCACCTTTACCGTGATTTTTCAATAGTAAATTAATAATTCTGAGAACATTGTAGGAAACTTGCTTTAACTCTGAATAGGAGGGAGTGTTTCCCTCAAGGAAGGACCCGCTAGACCGAGCGGGTCCTTCCTTCAAGTTATGAGAGTATACGACTGGTACTGAATGATTATTTTATTAAATTTGAAGGAAAAACCGAAATTATCGCGAATAGTAAAATGTCGAACAGTTTTTTTGCACAACGATTCGGGAGGTCAATATGGAAGAAGAAATCGAATTAAGAGAGTATTGGGAAGTACTGCGCAAACGTTGGTTAATCGTTATTATTATACCGCTCATTGCGGCACTCACCAGCGGGATCATCAGTTTTTTCGTGATGAAACCGGTTTTTCAAGCCTCCACGACCATGATCGTCGGCAAAAAGGCTTCGGAGTCGGGCCTAGCTGCCGTACAAATGCTGGATAATAGTGTCTTACAAGCGAATTTACAACTGGCAAAGACCTATGCAACGATTGCCCAGAGCCGGACGGTTGAACAAAATGTGATTAAAGACTTAGATTTAGCGCTGACAGTAGGCCAACTTGACAGTATGATCTCTATAAATCCTGTCAAGACCACTGAGATACTTGAGATTCAAGTGCAAAATACAAACCCCGAATTGGCAGCGGACATTGCCAATTCCATGGCTCATGAGTTTTCTAAAGCCGTGATAGAAATTAAAAAAGTCGATAGTGTGAGTATTGTCGATGTCGCAGTGACTCCCGATAAGCCTGTTAAACCCAATAAAAAGCTCAATGTAATGATTGCCTTTGTGGTGGGATTAATGGCGTCGGTCGGACTGGTCTTCTTATTAGAATATCTGGATAACACGATCAAGACCTCGAACGATGTCGAGAAGCTTTTGGGGATTCCGGTACTAGGCGTTATTCCGAACTATGAGGTCGGTAAACAAGGATAAGAGGGGACGATTCCATTGGCATATTCGTTAATCACCTTAGAACAATCAAAATCACCCATCTCAGAAGCCTTTCGGACACTTCGGACGAACGTCCAGTTCACGAGTGTGGATTCACAGACCAAAAAAATACTGGTAACCAGCGCAGGTCCTCGAGAGGGGAAATCCTCGACGGTTGCCAATCTCGCCGTGAGTATCGCTCAGGCGGGGAAGTCTGTGCTGGTAATCGATGCTGATATGCGTAATCCAACCCAGCACAAACTCTTTGGGTTAAGTAATGCGGAAGGCCTGTCGGTTTCCTTAGTCGAGGACCAAGGATATCAGGCTTACATTAAGGATACAGCGGTACCTGGTGTCAGTGTTCTCACTGGAGGACCCATCCCTCCGAATCCGGCTGAGCTGGTCGGGTCGAAACGGATGAAGCGTCTGATCGAGGAAGTCAGTGGGCAATATGACGTAGTCCTGATCGATACCCCTCCCATCGTGGCGGTGACGGATGCTGCGATTCTCGCCCAGGAGGTTGATGGAGTTATCTTGGTCTTAGCCTCAGGCGAAGTGAATAAAGATTATGCGCAAAGAGCCAAGGAGCTTCTAGATAAAGTCGGGGCTAAGATCCTCGGGGCGGTACTCAATAAAGCGGACATGAAAACCAGTGAATATTATTACTACTATTACTATCACGGCTCGGATGATCCGAAGAAGAAGCGCAAAGGCCACAAACATCGCTAAGACCAGACAAAGCAGCTTCCGTTAGGAGCTGCTTTGTCTTATACTATCAGAAAGTATTAACTTTTGTTATATACTTTCTAAGCATAAGTGCAACTAAGGCGGCCGCCTTCGCAAGGCTGCAAGAAGGCTAATTCGTGCGAAGACAGTGTCTTCGGGCGCCAGCCAAGTTTTCTTAACTCTCACCGACTATTTCGAATAAATCACCCTTTAGGGGTGATTTAAGTTCATCGAATTTAAGGGATAATTTAGTTAAGATGGCATTGACCACTTGTTGTGAAAGTTATTTTAAAGCAGGATAATGTCCAACTTTTGACGAAAATATATTATAACACACATAATTAATAAGATACTATCCTTAAACACGCGAAGGCTTATAAGTATGTTAAGATATTGAGGAGTTAATATGATCGATATTCACAGCCACATTTTGCCCGGGTTGGATGACGGGTCGAAAAACATGGAAGAAACATTGGGAATGGTACGTCAGTTACACGAGGCAGGCTTTAAGACGCTGATTGCTACTCCGCACGTCCTCGAGGGAAGGGATTACTTAAGTGCAGGCGAAATTCTGGCGACAACAGACCAAGTGCGCGAGCGTGTTGTTGAGGCTGGTATTCCCGTGGAGATTCTACCCGGTGCGGAGAACTATATCTTCCCGGACCTGGCTAAGTGGGTGAGCGCTGGAAAGCTATTGACCTTGGGAAACACAGGCAAGTGTATCCTCGTCGAATTGCCGATGCTAGAAATACCTCACTATACGGAGCAAGTGTTTTTTGAGCTCCAAGTCCTAGGGATAACCCCGGTGCTTGCTCACCCAGAACGTAATAAAGGTTTAGCTGATCAGCCGGAGCGTATCCTGGAGTGGGCCAAGAAGGGAATTCTCTTTCAGTTGAATCTCAGAAGTATAAGTGGGCATTATGGTCCCCAGGCGAGGCAACTCGCTGAGACCCTGCTTAGGAGTGATTTGATTCATGTTGTGGGGTCAGATGCTCATCGGGTGTCGAGGAGCGAGTCGAGTTATTTAGAAGGACTGCGGAGAATTGAGGAAATTGTGGGTGGGGATAGGTACCGGGAATTGACGAGGAGGAATCCGCAATTGATTCTTGAGGGAGAGTTCCTCCAGGGTGAGAGGGATTATTTGCTGAAGGGGTTAAGTGGTAGGAAAAGTGGGAGTCGATTTTGGGATTGGTTTAGGCGATAGAGATGGGTTTAGTAGAATTAATGCAATTAAATCGACATAATTTGAGGGAATTATGCAGAATAGAATAAATGTTGTCATAATTATTTCTAATTGCGA
The DNA here is from genome assembly GCA_927405585.1 of uncultured Desulfosporosinus sp. Taxonomy (GTDB): domain Bacteria; phylum Bacillota; class Desulfitobacteriia; order Desulfitobacteriales; family Desulfitobacteriaceae; genus Desulfosporosinus. The sequence goes on along the minus strand of CAKMJS010000152.1, from coordinate 25,019 downwards.
CAGAGGAGTTATTGTTTATATCTAGAATATTACGAGAATAGTACTAATGGGCTAGGATGTAGGACATAAGACCTATTGAGGAGTGGTGTGGTCTAGAAAGATGTGGGGGGTAATATAGTAAGTGGGGTAGGGACAGTTAAGGTTTGTGCGATTGAGTTTGGCAGTGTGCCAAGGATCAGGGAACTTATTTTTATTTTTTTGTTAAAGGTCGGAACGAGTAGAGGAGTACTCGTTGTTTATTTCTGAGGCATGAAATTCTTGAGATGGTGGGTTTTGTCTTGTAGGATGGGGTTTGTGTTGTCAACACAATTACGATGGAGGAGATAGTTTGAAAAGATTCACAGATGTTTTTTTTGGCCTTATATTACTTAGTATTTTAAGTCCTTTTTTGCTCATAATTAGCCTAGTCATAAAAGTTGATTCTAAGGGACCAGCCTTATTTAGTCAACGGAGAATCGGAAGAAATAACAAAGAATTCGTTTTTTATAAGTTTCGAACTATGCGAACTGAGGCTCCTAATGTAGCGACGCATTTACTAAAGGATGCGGATAGTTTTATTACGCCGTTTGGGAAGTTTTTGAGGAAGAGTAGTTTGGATGAACTGCCGCAATTATTGAATATTATTAAAGGGGATATGACGACTGGGGATTGCAAATGGATTACATAAATGTAAGAAAATAGTGGATAAAATGGAAAATGTAAGTACTGTAATTATATGGTGGAGATGCTAAAAGGATATAAAACGACTGGGGATCTCAAAGGGGTTAAAACACAACATGTAGTATGTGTAAATAAAAGACATACTACATATAGTATATTACCTAAAATGTACGCATTGAGGAATATTTAGGTTAAATAACGACCGTTTATGGCAAAGAGCTATATGTAGTGTCTAATTGAATAATTAATACTATATATAGTAGTGCGACATTAATGCACTATTTCACATAAATAATGGTAAAAATGGGATATGTAAGGTAAATGTGACGACTGGGGATCACAAAGGGATGCTCAAGAAAGCCTGTATTGGTGGGGTTTGCGCTTGATTGGGTTAATCTTGGAGGTTTTTAAGCGTGAATTGTGAAGGCGAGAAATACAACGGGCAATGTAATGGATTTTGTTTCTTGATTGTCCCTTTTAAATCACCAAGGTGACATTAGACCATTAATGATTAACTTGAAAACGAGAATTAATAGTCCTCATGCTATTCTAATGGATTAATAAGAATATATGTTAATAATTTTCAAAGTGAAAAGGGGTAATGCAGAATGATTTCGCAATCAAGACAGGATATTATAGAAAGAAAAAAACAAGTGGTACCGGAAAAGGAAAACAGTGTTAGAAAGATGATTCCGCTATCAAGCCCGGATATTACAGAGAGAGAAAAACAAGCTGTAATGGAGGTCCTAGATTCAAACCACTTGGCCTTAGGGCCAAAACTCAAGGAGTTTGAGGAAAAGATGGCTGCATTCGCGGGAACAAAGTATGCAGTCGCCTGCAATAGTGGGACGAGTGGTTTGCACATGATAGTAGCCGCTTTAGGAATAAAAGATGGCGATGAAGTCATTACGACGCCGTTTAGTTTTATAGCCTCTGCAAATTGTATGTTATTTGAACGCGCTAAACCTGTATTTGTCGATATCGACGAAAAGACCTATAACATGGATACTACACAAATCGAGGCCAAGATTACAGAAAGAACCAAAGCGATCTTACCAGTCCATATTTTCGGGCAACCTGTGAACATGCGTGAAATAAGACGAATTGCTCTTAAACACGGATTGGCAATTATTGAAGACTCCTGTGAGGCGATTGGAGCGGAGTGGAATGGCAAGAAAGCCGGAACAATGTCTGATGCTGGGGTTTTCGCTTTTTATCCGAATAAGCAAATGACAACGGGTGAGGGTGGAATCGTCGTTACGAATGACGAAAAGATTGCCAAGTTGTGTTATAGTCTTCGGAACCAAGGACGTGGAATTGACACTCAGTGGCTTAACCATGTTCGTTTAGGCTACAACTATAGAATGAGCGATATTAGTGCTGCACTAGGTCTTGCACAGCTTGAGCGGATCGATGAGATTATTGATGCTCGTCAACGAGTTGCGGATTCCTATATGGAGAAATTCAAAGATGTTGAAGGGGTTATCCTTCCCACGATTGACGAGCGAGTGAAGATGAGCTGGTTTGTGTTTGTAATAAGATTTGAGGCTCGGATTGATCGGAACTTAGTTATGCAAACACTATTAGACCGGGGAGTTGGATGTAGGCCGTACTTTACGTCGATCCATCTTCAGCCTTTTTATCGAGAAATGTTTGGGTATAAGGAAGGGGATTTCCCTGTTACAGAGCATGTTGCAACCGGTACGTTGGCTATTCCATTCTTTAATAATATCACTGAGGAACAAATTGATATTGTCGTAGATGAGGTTAGGAGAGCTATTCGGTATGCCTCGATAGCTGATCCTGAAGCACGGCTGAAGAAATTGTGGGAAGATGTGGGTTAGGAGTGTCGAAACAATATGATACCTTACGTTAAGATAAAGAGAGTGATGGATTTATTATTTGCAATTATTATATTGATTCCGGCGTCCGCGATCATGCTTTGCGCAGCAGTTGTCATCAGGATAGGATCGCAGGGCCCCGTGCTCTTTGAGCAAGAACGTCCAGGTAAAGATGGAGTAATATTTACAATTTATAAGTTTCGGACCATGCGTTTGGAGACTGAGAAAAACGGACGTACCCTATCCGATATGGAACGTATGACTCGTGTCGGTACGCTTTTGCGAAAGCTTAGTGTCGATGAACTACCTCAGCTTTTCAATATATTAAAAGGGGAAATGAGCTTTATTGGCCCCCGCCCTTTGTTAGTTCAGTATTTGGAACGTTATACTCCAGAACAAATGCGGCGCCATGCTGTAATACCAGGGATATCGGGGTGGGCACAGATCAATGGGCGCAATGGGGTGGATTGGGAGACACGGTTCGAGTATGATGTGTGGTATGTTAAGAATATTTCGTTTGGGGTGGATTTGAGGATATTTTTGAAGACTTTGGCTATTGTGCTTATGAGGAGCGGGGTAAATCAGTCGAAGGGTCAGACGATGGAAGAGTTTAATGTGACAGCAAAGACCATTAATGGCTAAAATTAAGGTATTTTTTACAACATGATTTAACTTAATGCTTACTTACTAAGAAACGAGTGATTATTTAAATATGGAGGAATTTAACATTTTGTTTACGAGTGCTGGTAGACGAGTAGCACTCGTACGGCACTTTAAAAAGATTCTTAGCGAGCTTGGATTATTCGGTAAGATAGTTGTTGCGGACCTACAATCCAATGCCCCGACACGGTTTATTGCTGATGAAAGTGTATTGGTTCCGCCAGTGGCTGATCCATTGTATATCCAGACCATTTTAAGGCTCTGTGAGGATCATAATATCCAAATGGTTATACCTCTGATTGATACTGAATTGGGGGTGCTTGGGGAGAATGAGGAGCAATTTAGAAAAATGGGAGTCCGTTTGCTGGTGTCATCCACTCAGGTGAACGATATTTGCGTTGACAAGAGGAATACTAGTCGTTTTCTCCAATCAATCGGAATTGAAACGCCAAAGATATATGATGCTAATAGGATTTTGGAGGACAATGAAGGTTCGTATCCGTACTTTATAAAACCTGCATGCGGAAGCGGTAGCGTTGGTGTAAATAAAGTTAAGAATAGATCAGAATTAGAATTCTACATGAAGCATGTTCCCGAGGCAATAGTTCAAGAATATGTATCAGGGAAAGAGTACACTATTGACGTTTTGGCAGATTTTGAAGGAAAAGTACGATGTGTTGTGCCACGGCTGCGGATTGAGACAAGGGCAGGAGAAGTTAGTAAGGGAATGACTGTCAAAGATCCAGAGATAATTGAACAGTCGATTAAGATTGTCAGTGCTCTTCCTGGGGCATTAGGCTGTATCACATTACAGTGTATCCGTACAGTGGATGATCAGTTGAAATTCATTGAGATTAACCCGAGGTTCGGTGGTGGTTTTCCACTGGCGATAGAGGCCGGGGCTGACTTTCCCAAATGGATTATCCAGCTGTTAAGAGGCTCGCAGGCCAATATAGAAATTGATAAATGGGACGACGGAGTAGTGATGCTTCGATATGATGATGCCATTTTTGTTAGGAAAAAGGATATTCTATAGAAGATTTTTTCCTATTCTGCTGAACTGAATAAATTAGCCTTGTAGCTTAAGGGTGTGTATTATGAGTATAGAAGCAATAGTGTTCGATTTAGATGATACAATCTACCCGGAAGAGCAATATGTTTATAGCGGATTCAACTCTGTAGATACATGGTTAAAGGCGAAATTTGAAATCGTTGGATTTCAGGAGCATGCCAATCAAATTTACGGACGGGGAATTAGGGGGAATATCTTTGACCAAACATTAGTGAGCTTAGGTGCAAAATGTGACCCGGAGCTGATTCATAGTATGGTTCAAGTATATCGAGAACATTCCCCCTATATTTCTGCTTATGAAGATGCGAAATGGGCATTAGATCACTTCCAGGGACGATATAAGATGGGGCTTATAACGGATGGATATTTAATCGGTCAAAGGAATAAGGTAATAGCTCTGAACATTAAAGATTATTTTGATACGATAGTATTCACTGACGTATATGGTAGAAAGAATTGGAAGCCTAGTCTTCTGCCGTATTCTATTGCTCAGCAAGAGCTCGGGTGTGCACACCAGGATATTGTGTATGTAGGAGATAATCCGAGCAAAGACTTTATCGGTGCAAGGAAGCTAGGTTGGCTCACTGTTCAGGTCTCAAGAACAGGAGGCCAGTATTGTAATGTTGAAGTACCAGCGGGAAATTATTCTGCTGATTTTCGTATTGAGTCACTTACTGATTTGATCGATGTATTAAAGTAATTAAATCATGAATTGCATTTTCAGAATTATATTTCCGTCATAAGGGGAAAAAAGTACTTATTATAAGTAATGATGTATATTTGTTGTAAAAAATTACGATTATTTAAATTCTAAGTTTCGCACCCGAGTTAGGCGTGAATTAATCGGTTACGAAACTTCAGTCATTAAAAGGACTAGCCGTCACAGTAGTGTATTGTTGATATGACTTATTTTGTCTTGACGATTGAAATTGTTATGGTATCAAGGAGAATTTAGAGTGAAGAACATATGGTTATGGAATCATTATGCAACAGATATGTATAAAAACCGTGGCGGTAGGCATTACTGGTTTGCAGAAAATCTTATTAAGCAAGGGTATAACGCGACGGTGTTTTGTGCAAGTACATATCACAATAAGACGGAGTATATAGATACAGGAAGTAAGAAGTATTCAATCGATATGGTAAATGGCATTCCATTTATATTTGTAAAAACGACTTCTGCACTGGGCAATGGAATAGATCGAGTAAGGAACATGTTGCTTTTTTACAAAAATCTGTTTTCGGTAGCAAAAGCCTACACTAAAGCCAATGGTAAACCAGATATTATTCTTGCCTCAAGTGTCCATCCACTGACTATGGTGGCAGGAATACAGATAGCCAAGAAGCTAAAAGTACCTTGCATATGTGAAGTGCGAGATTTATGGCCTGAAGCAATATTCTCATTTAATAAAGCAAAAGAGAATAGTATCTTAGGTAAAATACTGACAGCTGGAGAACATTGGATCTACAAAAAAGCGGATGCTTTGATTTTCACCAAAGAGGGAGATCGGGATTATATAATTGAAAAAGGATGGGATACAGCCCACGGTGGAAAAGTAGATTTGAAAAAATGTCACTACATTAACAATGGCGTTGATTTAGTAGCTTTCCTAAAATCGACAGAAGAAAATGTAGTTGAGGATATGGATCTGGCTGATGATAAGTTCAATGTTGTATATGCTGGTGCAATCCGACCGGTCAATAACGTTGGTAATATTCTTGATGCAGCCGCTCTGCTGAAAGACCATACTAACATTCAGTTTTTAGTGTATGGGGATGGAAATCAGCAAGAAGCATTGAAGCAACGAGTTAAAGATGAAGGCCTTACCAATGTAAAGATGAAGGGTTATGTCAATAAGCAATATATTCCCTACATTTTGAACAAATCGTCGGTGAATATACTGAACTACTCTCAATCGCAGTACAACTGGTCTAGGGGTAATAGTTCAAACAAGCTGTTCGAGTATATGGCCTCTGGCAAACCAGTCATTTCTACGGTTAAGATGGGTTATTGTATATTAGATATGTACAAATGTGGTCTTTCATTAGAGGAGGCAACGCCAGAAGAATTGGCGAAGAAGATACTGGAGATGTATGACATGCCGAAAGAAAAATATGGCGAAATGGGCGCTAATGCTCGTATAGGGGTTGCAGACTTTGACTTTAAGGTTTTGACTTCAAAATTAATTGATGTTATTGAGGACGTAAGCCGCTAGAAGTCACGAAATCATAAAGAAACTTATAATTGAGGTGAGGTATCAAATGATTAAATCGATTTTAGCTGAATACGGCGTAGGCTGGGCGATTAATCGCTCATTGTATTCGGCAAAACTGAAGATGGTGTCAAATATACCAGCCACCGAGTATTTTTTTGAGAAAAAAGCCGTAGTAAAGAGAGTAGACATAGTTAGCTTCAATATCGATATTATTAAGGATTTTCTCATTAACCTTCCGGCAGAAAAGCAGAATGAGATTGTCGCTATTGCTGATAAAGCCATTAATGGTATTATTACCGGTTTTTCATCAATAGACATGGACTATGGTAATCCAATCAATTGGCATTACAGCCCTATCACAAAACAAGAAAGCAGCAGTAGTGTTAAGTGGTATAGAATACCAGATTTTGAGGCTAAACGGGGTGATATAAAGGCCATATGGGAAGCCTCTCGGTTTACACACTTTTTCTATTTCGCTAGAGCATATGTGATTACGGGTGATGAGAAGTATTACCTAGCATTCTCGGATCAGCTTAGACGATGGCTGAAGGACAATCCATATCCATACGGTGCAAATTATAAATGCGGACAGGAATGCACCCTTCGTATGATAAATGCACTGATGGCATATACGGCATTTAACCAGATTACCACAGCTGAAGATGAGAATAATATGCATCGTTTGGTTGAGGTGTGTTATAAGAAGGTGCTTTCCAATTTCTTTTATGCGCACAAGTGTATCAAGAATAATCATACCCTTTCTGAGATATGCGGTTTGATTATTGGTGCGTGGTGCTGCGAGGATAAACGGAGGTTGAGAAAAGCCTATAGACTTCTTGATAAAGAGATTGAGAATCAGTTCATGCCAGATGGCGGTTACGTTCAATACTCATTCAACTACCAGAGATTTGCACTTCAAATTATAGAGTGTGTGTTTAAGATAAGCGAAAAGACAGGTATAGCTATCTCAGATAATTCTAAGAAGCTAGTAATGAATAGCGCACTACTAATGTATCAATGTCAAGATGCGACTGGTGATGTTCCAAATTACGGATCAAATGATGGGGCACTAATATTTCCTGTAACTGTTTGTGGTTATCGAGACTTTTCGCCAGTTATAAATACAGTCCATGCGCTTGTAACCGGCAAGAGGTTGTTTGACAAGGGCAGTTGTGATGAAGAGTTACTGTGGTTTGAAAGCGGGGGTAACTATCCGTTTGTAAGGATCGAAAAAAAGTCAATGGCATTTAAGGATGCGGGTTTATACACAATGCGGCATGACGACGGTTTTCTGATGATATGTTTACATGACTTCAAATCCAGACCCGCCCACATGGATGGTATGCATATAGACTTGTGGCATAAAGGGAAGAACATCTTTTGTGACAGCGGTACATATTCTTATGCGAGTGAGATTGGGACGGACATGGCTAAGACAGCAGCTCACAACACAGTTAAGGTGCAGGGCTCTGAGCAAATGGTAAGCTATAGCAATTTCATGATATATGATTGGACGAGCCGTAAGGATGTGGAATTCACTAAAGGCAGCTTCACTGGGACGATGATTTCAAAGAACGGTTATAAGCATACCCGACAGATAGTAAAGACAAAACAGGGCTATGAGATAGCTGATGAAGTGAGAGGTAGTGGCGATAGTTGTAGCTTCCTTATCCATACGCCATATGAAGTGAAGATAGTTCCAGATGGGTTTGAGGTGTATGACGAAAGCGATAAGCTATGTGCTGTTAAGGTTGAGTCTGGTAATGTAGAAGTTCGCAAAGCCTATAGGAGTTTGTATTATCTAAAAAAAGAAATCATAAACTGTGTTATTGTTAATTGTAGCATGAACAGTAAATGTAATTTAAAGTTTAAGATTAAACTTAGAAATGAGTAGTAGAAAATACATTCAATATTACATTTACAAATGTGTAACAAATATTTGCCGTCTGGATCTCGGATTCTCTGTTTGTGTTAAGTTTATGGACATATGTAAAAGTGCCTGCAAACAATCAGTAACCACTGTATTGCAGCCGCATGAGGGTTAGTACACAGTAAAAGAGCGTCTAACACTTGCACTTTACTGCCGTGAAACTTGTGCTACAGAAATGTTTACTGAGCATGCTGTTTAAGCACTTGAATAAGCGCTCGATTTGCCAACGACAATTCAAATATCGTCTATTTCTAGGATAATTTGAATTCATTTGGTAGAATGGGCAATATGTAAACCCACTATTTGGGAGCATCTAACGATATTCACGAATTATTAAAATAATAGGAGGCATTTTTTTGAAGACAAGAATATCAGAGGGAAACCCTTTTGGATATAATAGATACGGTTTTCTCTGGGAGGCGTTAAATATGATTGGTTTTCCAAAAGTACATTTAGATTACGGTTGTTATGATGGAAAGGTAATTAACAAGCTAAATGAAACAGGTGTAATATCTAAGGGAATTGGTGTAGATATAAACAATGATATAATAGCTGAGCATTCTAAAGATATGTGTAATGATATTAAGTTACAAGCAATAAATGCAAATGAGCGGTTGCCTTTTGACTGTAATACATTCGATTCTGCTAGTATCCTAGATGTAATTGAACATGTGCAAAATCAGGAATTCATATTAAAGGAACTTAGAAGAGTTATCAAACCCAATGCAATATTAATAATGACGGTTCCTAAGAAGCATCTCTTTTCATTTTTGGATATGGGCAATTTCAAGTTCCGTTTTCCCAAAATACATCGTATGTATTATATAAAAAAACATTCATTGGAAAAATACAATCAAAGATATACTAAATGTAAAAATGGTTTATTTGGGGATATAGATAATACAAAAATGTGGCACCAACATTTTAGCTGTAAAGAGATAGAAACAATTCTAAAAAAGTGTGGATTTGAAACAATATTGTTCGATGGCATGGGACTTTTCCATAGGCCTTTAGGATTAATTAATTATTTTTTGCCTATCAAATTTGGTAAAATTTTTGAATTGGATTCAAAAATTTTTAATAGCGCTAATCTGTTTTGTATAGCAAAAAAAATTTAGTATTTGCGATTCGCTCACCTCCCGGTACTGAAGTACTAACAGCAACTACCCGGATGAATTTGCAAGTAAAGATATCGCATAAACCTGACCGTATAAGCCCTCTGGGAAATCACGGTTACTGGGGTGCGAAACTTAAGTGAAGATTGAAGAGGTTAACATATAATGATAAACGTAATCGGATTAGGATATATCGGCCTACCAACTGCATTAATGTTTGCATCCCATGGAGTGGATGTAGTAGGGACAGATTATGACAATGAGTTAGTAGCTACATTAAAGTCTGGCAAGACGACGTTTGAAGAAGATGGCCTTGATGACCTTTTCAACGATGCAGTTGCAAAAGGTATTGAGTTCTCAACTGACTACATAGAAACGGATGTTTATATCATAGCAGTACCTACTCCTTATGATAAATTTAGTAAGAAGATTGATGCGAGCTATGTTTTAGCTGCCGTTAATAATGTAATGAGAGTTTGTCCTAAAGGAGCAACAGTAGTGATAGAATCCACGATATCTCCGGGAACAATCGATAAGTTCTTGCGTCCAGTTGTCGAAGAAATGGGCTTTACAATCGGACAAGACCTCCATTTGGTCCATGCTCCTGAAAGAATTATTCCAGGAGATATGGTTTATGAATTGAAACACAACTCTCGTACCGTCGGCGTTGATGATAAGGCAGTTGGGGAGAAAATTAAAGCGCTTTATGGCTCATTCTGCCAAGGAGATATCGCGGTGACGGACATCAGAACTGCCGAGATGACTAAAGTTGTTGAAAATACATTCAGAGACATAAATATTGCATTTGCTAATGAGCTGACAAAAATCTGCCGTTTAGATGATATGGATGTTTATGAAATAATCAGGATTGCAAATATGCATCCCCGTGTAAACATTCTTCAACCAGGACCGGGAGTTGGAGGCCATTGCATCTCTGTTGACCCCTGGTTCTTGGTAGGAGACTATCCAGGACTTGCCAATATCATCTTAGCAGCAAGAAAAATCAACGATTCTATGCCTGAGTTCGTGTTGGAGAGAGTTCACAACATTATGAAACAAAAGGGCATGACTGATTTAACAAGAGTGGGTCTTTATGGCCTGACTTATAAAGAAGATGTTGATGATGTTAGAGAAAGCCCGACATTACAATTACTGGAAAGCATGGAAAGACATCTTGCTCCAGGACTGAAAGTATACGATCCATTCGTTAAGCGGGAATTAGTTGAGAACCAGTACTATGATTTTGATACTTTTTTGGCTGAGGTTGATTTGGTTGTGATTATGGTAGCTCATAATGAAATTAAAGAACAGATGGACAAGCTAAAAGGCAAAGTAGTACTGGACACTAAAAACATCCGCGGCCTTGAGGGTGCTTATAAATTGTAAAAAAGTAAAGAGGAAAGCTGGTTGCTCTCCTCTGAAATATGAGGAGAACTAAGCTGTTATGAAAAAAGTGATGTTAGTCTTCGGTACAAGGCCTGAAGCAATAAAAATGTGTCCACTCGTCAAAGAGTTAAAGACGCGAGAAAATATCAACACCATCGTCTGTGTAACCGGTCAGCACCGTCAGATGCTTGACCAAGTTTTAGCGGCATTCAATGTGGTGCCAGACTACGACCTTTCAATTATGAAGGATAAGCAGACGTTATTTGATGTTACTATTTCCATATTAAATGGAATCAAAGAGGTATTAGAAGCTGAAAAACCAGATGTGGTTCTGGTTCACGGCGACACCTCAACTACTCTCGCAACAGCTCTGGCCTGCTTCTATTTACAGATACCGGTTGGACATGTTGAGGCGGGACTTAGAACTTATAACATTCATTCTCCCTATCCGGAAGAGTTCAACCGTCAGGCGGTGGGGATTATAGCAAAATACAACTTCGCACCGACTGAATTGTCAAAGCAGAATCTCATCAGCGAAGGTAAGGACCCTAATACAATCACAGTGACTGGCAATACTGCAATTGATGCTTTGAAGACAACAGTAAGTAATGAATATACACATCCGGAATTAGAGTGGACAAAGGACAGCCGACTGATCATGCTAACAGCCCATCGAAGAGAAAACTTAGGTGAACCTCTACACTGTATGTTTAGAGCAATCAGACGCTTGGTCGATGAGATTCCGGATATCAAGGTCATCTATCCAGCCCACATGAATCCAGTGGTAAGAGAAGCCGCGAGTGAATTCCTAGGAGGGTGTGATAGGATACGTATCATTGAGCCCCTTGATGTGCTTGATTTTCATAACTTCTTATCACGATCCTATTTTATCTTAACGGATAGTGGTGGAATTCAAGAAGAAGCGCCGTCCCTCGGTAAGCCAGTTTTGGTAATGAGAGATACAACCGAAAGACCTGAAGGAATTGCGGCAGGAACCTTAAAGTTGGTAGGAACTAGTGAAGAAATGATTTACAGTACATTTAAATTGTTGTTAGAAAATAAAGTCGAGTATGATAAGATGAGTCAGGCTTCCAATCCATATGGTGACGGCTTTGCGAGTAAACGGATCGCAGATGTTTTATGTGATTGAAAAAATATCCAGACTGGGATTAATTATAAATTTGCAATAACGAGGATGGTAATAACATGAAGCAATTATTTCTAATGGTAAATAACGGCTCAGTAAAATTGATTGAGACACCAGTGCCGACGGTAAAAGACAATTATGTTCTGGTCGAAACACTCTATTCAGTTGTTAGCGCAGGAACAGAGAGAGGACTTACCTCATTTGGCGGGAAGAACCTTATTCAAAAAGCCTTGGAAAGGCCAGATCAGGTCAAGAAAGTCTTGGAGAAGATGTCTACAGATGGAGTTGTAACAACTATCGAGGGTGCTTTTACACGTTTAAATGAGCCAATGCCTATGGGTTACTCTGCAGTGGGTAAGGTTGTTGAATGTGGTCGTGGAGTTACCGAGGTTGAAATAGGTGACTTGGTTGCTATGGCTGGACAGGCCTACCATAGCGAAGTAAACCGTGTAAATAAAAATCTGATTGCAAGGATTCCGAATGAACTAACAGATTATCGCCAAGGTTCATTGTGTGCTTTAGGTGGAATTGCATTGCAGGGGATCCACCAAGCGCACGTAGTTTCTGGCGAAACAGTAGCGGTAATTGGGCTGGGACTTTTGGGTCATGTAACAGCCCGTATCTTAGGTGCTTATGGTTGCGACGTAATTGGCTACGACATTAAAGATAAATCTATGTCGGGAACAAGGCTCAAGGCATTTGTTTTCTCAAATGATGAGAATGCTGCGGATATCACCAAATCTCTGACCAAAGGTAGAGGTGTTGATAAAGTCATCATAACGGCAGCCGCAAACAGTAATGAACCTATGGATTTGGCCGCTGCTATAGCTCGTGACCGCGCAATCATCTGTATGATTGGTGTAACCAATATGGAAATAGACCGTCGTCCTTATTACGAAAAGGAACTGACATTCACCATCGCTCGGTCCTATGGCCCCGGACGTTATGACGCAAATTACGAAGAAAAAGGTATCGACTATCCAATTGGTCATGTCCGCTTCACCGAAGGAAGAAACTTGGAGGAATTCATACGTCTTATCGCAGAAAAACGTGCTGACTTTGCGGATTTGATAACCCATGAGATTGACTTCGAAAAAGCGGATATAGCTTATGAGATGATTACAACTAACAAGAATTCCGAAAGGTATATTGGAATTCTGTTAAAGTATCCTGCCAATGAAGCTAAGTGGGAGAATGTTATTTATAACAACAAAGCGAAGACTACAATAGACAAAAAGCAAGTGTCAGTCGGATTAATTGGCGCAGGTAATTTTGCTAAGAACACCCTGCTTCCAATTATGAAAGATACAGGATTCTATCATTTTAAAGCTTTGGCAACGACTGGTGGGGTCGGTGCGGCACAAGCTAAAGACGTGTTCCCATTTGAGTATGTCACCAATGACTATACAAAACTGCTGCAGGATTTGGAAATTGATTTAGTTGTTATTTCTACACAGCATAACAGTCATGCTAACTTTGTGTTGAAAGCATTAGAGGCAGGCAAGAGCGTATACTGCGAAAAGCCGTTATGTTTAACAATTGAAGAACTCGATAAGATTGAAGCAACATATAGAGCGTCTAAAGGGGAACTCTTCTGTGGAATGAATCGTCGCCATGCACCACTTATTCATCAGATTAAGAAGAACTTGTCAACGGATAAGATTCCTGCAGTTTACGACTATATCGGGAATGCAGGGTTTCTTCCTGAAGATCATTGGACTCAGGACGAAAAAGTCGGTGGGGGTAGAATCATCGGTGAGGCATGTCACTTTGTTGACGTGATTCAGTACTTAGATGGCAGTGACCTTCTTTCTCTTAACGTAATATTTGCGCAGAACGATGCCTATCCGAAGAAGGATAACTGTTTGATCACCCTTCGCTTTAAGTCGGGTGCAATAGGTAATATCATTTATACTTCGATGGGTTCAAAGAAATATCCGAAAGAGCAACTTAGGGTGTTTTCAAATGGGGTAGTTTGCGAGATGGATAATTATATTAAGATGAACCAATATGGGAGCGTTAAGAAGAGTAAGACAAAGCTTAGGCAGGATAAGGGTATTAAGAATGAGTATGAGAAGATTTATAAAGTGATGAAGGGTGAAGCGAAGAATACTGCAATTGAGGATGCTTTTGTTAATCATAGGATGTTGATTGAGGGGATAGGAATATACTGTCTGAATGTTCAGCATAATGGATTGGATGTGATAAAGCCATGAGTGAAACAATATATCAAGTATGTACGAATTGCGTGATGGATACTACCGATCCCGAGATTAAATTCGATGAAAGTGGAAGATGTGATTTTTGCGATAACTATTACAACAGCATATTACCTTCTTGGCATCCAGATGAAATTGGAGCGAAAGAATTGCAAACTATCGCTGAGAAAATAAAAAAAGATGGCAAAGGTAAGACGTATGATTGCATCATTGGTTTAAGTGGCGGTGTAGACAGTTCATATCTCGCCTATATTGTTAAAGAAAAACTAGGTTTGAGACCGTTAATGGTTTCGGTGGATGCTGGCTGGAATCTGAATGTTGCAAATGAAAATGTTCATAAAATAATTAAAGCACTTAATCTTGATTTGTATACAATAGTTGTCGATTGGGAGGAAATGAAAGACTTACAGCTTGCGTTTTTTAAATCTCAAGTTCCTTATCAAGATACACCGCAAGACCATGCGATATTCGCAGGCCTATATAATTACGCGGCCAAAAACGGAATTAAATATGTCTTAACTGGCGGAAATTACTCAACTGAAGGCGTTAAGCCGCCTCAAGAGTGGACATATCTGAATGACATCCGACTGATAAGGGATATTCATAGAAAATTCGGGAAACATCCATTAAAGACCTTTCCCTTGTGCGGTATGTTTAAGTATAAATTATATTATAGATATTTCAAGGGTGTTAGAGTTATTCGCCCTTTAAATATGGTTCCTTATCATAAAGACGAAGCAATTGCTGAATTGGAGCAGAAGTTCGGATGGCAACAGTATGCAAATAAGCATTATGATAATATCTTAACGCGTTTTTACGAGGGGTATTGGCTGCCTAAAAAATTTGGATATGATAAGAGAAAAGCTTATCTTTCAAGTTTGGTTTTGACGGAGCAAATGACTAGACAAGAAGCACTTGATATTCTCGCAAAACCTCCCTATGATGAGGCACTTGCGATGCAAGATCTTGAATATATAGCTAGCAAACTTGATATTACCAAAGAAGAATTCATAGAATTGATGAATAGCGAGAATAAGACGTTTAGAGATTATAGGAACAGTGAGAAGCTGTTAAAATCAGCAATAAGATTTGCCATGAGGGTCGGTGTGGAAAAGAGGAATTTTCGGTAGGGTCTGGATAAGCAAAAGTTACTGTTTGGGAGTGAAAAAATGATTGCAATAATAGATTATAATGTGGGAAATGTCGGCTCGATTGAAAACATTCTAAAAAGAATTGGTAGCGATGTTGTAGTAACTTCAGAACTCTCGGTTTTACGAGAAGCAGAAAAACTAATTTTGCCAGGTGTTGGGTCTTTCGATTACGGGATGAAAAATCTTCAGGAGCTTGGTATAATAGATGTTTTAAAAGAAAAGGTACTTAATTTAGGAACACCATTACTGGGAATATGTTTAGGTATGCAACTACTTACTGAAGGTAGCGAAGAAGGGACACTACCAGGGCTGGGTTTTTTCAAAGCACACACGAAAAAGTTTCCATCCCATTGGTCTGGGCAAAAACTGAATATACCCCATATGGGATGGAACTATGTACATGCAACTAATGGTGCACAGCTATTCAAGAATTCTTCGGAGGATAAGCGGTTTTACTTTGTTCATTCATATTTCGTTGAGTGTGTAGATAAAAGTGACATAATAGGTACGACAGAATATGGGGATTGCTTTACAAGTGCTATCGGAAGAGATAGAATTTTCGGAGTACAATTTCATCCGGAAAAAAGCCATAAATACGGAATGAATTTATTGAAAAATTTTGCGGAGATGGTGTAATGTACAGAAGTAGAGTCATTCCATGTTTGCTGTTTAAAAATAGTGGACTGTATAAGACCGTTCGATTTAAAAATCCAAGGTATTTAGGTGACCCAATAAATACTTTGAAGTTGTTTAATGATAAAGAAGCTGATGAGCTTGTAATTTTGGATATATCTGCATCTGCTAATGGCGCGGGGCCAAACCTAGAATATATTAAGCGCTTTACGAGAGAGTGTTTTATGCCCATATGTTACGGTGGTGGTATATCGTCAATTAAGCAGGTCGAGACACTTTTTAGACTTGGTGTAGAGAAGGTTGCTTTGAATACTTCTCTATATTTAAATCCAAACATAGTAATCGAAGCAACTAAACAGTTTGGTTCTCAAAGTGTAGTGGCTTCAATTGATGTAAAGAAAGGGTTATTTGGCTCATATTCGGTTTGTGTTGCATCAGGTTCAAAAGATATCAAGTTTGACCCGATCCAATATGCAAAGAGAGCTGAGGAATTAGGAGTTGGTGAAATATTGCTTACTTCAATCAATCACGATGGAATGATGGATGGCTATGACTTAGATCTCATTCAAAGAGTTAGTTCTGCTGTAAACGTCCCGGTAATTGCTAGTGGGGGTGCAGGTAATTTGTCGGATTGTGTTAAAGCAGTGAATGCCGGAGCATCAGCGGCGGCGGCAGGGAGTCTGTTTGTATATTATGGTCCGCTTCGTGGAGTGTTGATAAACTATCCTTCTCAATATGAACTGGTGGAAGCGTTTAATTAGTAGAAATTTAATTATACCCAAATTAGATATGCTATCCTTGAAATAATTACTGTAATTATATTTTGTGCATTGAGCACATGGAAAGAAATGATAGTTAATGAAAATATTAGTTGCTGTATCAAATTATTATCCGACGGAGAAGGTCTCTTCAACTTTTTACGAAAGAAATCGTAATATTTATTATCGTAAACAAGGAGCAATAGTTTCTATATTGAATTTTTCTGCAAAGGAAAACTATATGGTTGATGATATTCAAACATATACGTTAAATTCGATAAAAAAAATATTGGAACAAAGTAGTTTTGATATTCTGGTATGTCATGCAGCAAACATACGAAATCATTATATTTTTTTGAAAATGTATGAAAAGAAATTTAAAGCCATAGTATTTATTTATCATGGGCAAGAAGTAGTGAAAATTTCACAAGTATATCCAAAACCATATGAATGGAATCAACATATCCCAATATTAAGAACCATATTTCAGAATTTCTATGATATCTTAAAAATCAGTTTATGGAGAAAATTTCACAAAGAATTAGCAAGCAAGTCGCGTTATATTTTTGTTAGCCGTTGCTTATATGACGAGTTTATATACTTTTTAAAAATCAAACCTGCCTTACTGAATGAACGGTATTCTATTATTCATAATGGAGTTGGACGATTGTTTGAAGAAGAATATTATGATATTGAGAGTGAAAAACACTTTGATTTTATAACAATAAGAAGCAACATTGACTCCTCTGTTTATTGTCTAGATATAATAGTGTTACTGGCAAGGAAATATCCAGATAGCAAATTTCTTGTAATAGGTGTCGGAAAATACTTCGATCATGAGAAGAAACCTGAAAACTTATTTCATATTAATCAGCACCTAAATCATAATGAACTTAAAAAATGGATAGATAAATCAAAATGTGCGTTAATGCCGACTAGAAGGGATACTCAGGGAGTAATGTCTTGCGAATTGGCGACTTATGGTATACCACTTATTTCATCAGATATTCCAGTTTGCAGAGAAATTCTTGGAAATTTTGATAATGTTGAATTAATTCCTAACAATGAAAACATTTACTTAGAAGAGGTTCTAAGTAAATTGTATACCAAATTATCATTCAAGAAAGATTCAAGATATTTTGCGGAAAATACGTCTGGAAAAGAATTTCAATTATTTAAGATGTTATCTGTAATGGATATGGAAAGTAAGCCATTATGATATGGTGGCAATCTTTCCAAAAATAAAAACGCCTATTTATTTAAACTCAAACAATAAAGAATTTAGAGGACGTGTTGAATTTAAGGCTGCTGAGCATGGGGATGTAATATGAATAATATGCCCCGTGAGAGCCATAAATTCACGCTAGACCAGAGCCACCCCCTCGCAGGGTGAGATACTCTGGGGCAGACTTGACATGGGACCCTGCTTTGGATGCTTCAATGGGTCGAGGGCTGTGGCTCATATGGAAGTATTCCTCTTGGGTAAGCCCCATCCCTTCGTACAGGGTAGCATCCTAAGCCCCCATGTAAAGTCTATCTTTGGGGTCCCGTGGATTGAGTGTTAAGATTTAGGCTTATTAATAAAGGTAGGAAGGTGCAAGTGTGATAGGAATTGTGTTATTAAATTATAACAATTATGAAGACACAATGAAATGTATTAGCTCAATCAAGAAACATACATTGTTGCCATATAAAATTTACTTAATTGATAATGCTTCACCCGATAATTCGTATTATAAATTAAAAGAAAAATTCAATAATGAAAATAAAATTAGACTAATATTAGCAAGAGTAAATAAAGGATACTCCACAGGGAATAATTTAGGTATAAAAGAAGCTATTAAAGATGAAGCTGATGCAATTTTGATAATAAATCCTGATGTTATTTTGATAAATGATGCAATAAGCAAAATGTACGATGCTATGAATTTGAACTTAAATATCGCTGTAGTGGGACCGTCCATAAAATCTCCCTCTGAGAATGAGGCGCAATTTGCAAGACCAAAATTAACTTATTTTGATTTTCTTTTTTCTAAAAAACCATTACTTTATATAAAAACATTAAAGCAAAAATCAAATAGGTTTTATAACTGGCAAGAATCAAATAATGATATTTTCGTTTTTAGCGGAATGGTATCGGGGTGTTGCTTTTTAATAAATACTAAGGTCTTTCTAGAATGTAGGCTTTTAGACGAAAATATATTTCTTTATCATGAAGAAGATATTCTTGCTCATAAACTTGAAGTATTAGGTTATAAGACTGCCATACAGAAAAATGCGAGGATTTTACATAACCATCATAGTTCTATATCAAAAAATGGGAATTCATTTTCAAAATTCTATCAATGGTGGAGTGCCTTGTATGTGTTGAGAGCTTATGCTGGTGTAAAAGGGATAAAGATGATCTTACTGATTTTGGCCAATATTGTTACATGGTTTTTGATGTCACTCCAAAATAAACACTATAGAGTTCGGTTATTAGAATTTACAAGAGATAATTTGAATTTACTAAAATTCCATCCCGGCCTTAAATTAAAAGCTTTTAGAATTAAAAACTCATAAAAATAAGTGTTGTATTACTTTGCAAACTTTGCAAACTCTTATTCAAAAAAAGAATGAGAAAGGCTACGTGAATATCAAATGGGAATAGTTATGAAAGCCGCTAAATGGAATAAAATTGGTCTAATTATGGCCATGGTTGCATCTTTGGGAATTGGATATGGGAATAATATAGAAATACATGGATTGTTTATTACCGTACCATATGTTTCATCACTTCTAATGCTTCTAGCCCTCATACTTGGCAATATTCTTGAAAAGAATATTGTAATTAATATAAAATTATTAATTGTTCAGTTTTTATTTGCAATTAGTGGAATAATTTCGGTATTACTTAATGTAAATAACTTTGATGTTATAGGTTCAATAGTCGCAATAATTTCGCTATTTATTCCCACTTTAACTTGTTTGAATGCTATAAGTCTGGCTTACAAGATAAATGGAGATGCTTTTTTATCTAAATTTATGATTATTTATTCAGTTTGGGTATCAGCACAAATTTTATTAGTTGCGCTTGAATCATTTAGATCATTTGGAATATTACATAAAGATAACATATTAATTTCGTTTGGGGCTTCAAACTTTATAGCCGGGCATTTGGTGGTGTGTTTTATATATTTGTTTTTTTGTAATAAGAAACACATTAAAAAGTGGAGATTACCTGTCTTATTGTTAAATGCATTGGCTATTATTATAACAGTTTCTTTTGGGGCTATAATCGCAATACTTATTACTCTGTTAATCTCTATGATTATAAGATGGAAGACTATACCCATAATGAGAAAATTAATACTAACATTATTAATAGGCGTAATTGTCGTTGGAACTATAAAATTTGCGGACGGAACTTTATTAACAGAAGTAGATAGTGATAACATGTTTTATGGGATTATTGTCAAACAGGTAGAAAAGCTGGAGGTATTGTCCCAAGGAAATTATAGCAGTTTTTTTGCTGGGCGAGACATAGTATATAAAGATTCTTTTAGTGTCATCGAAGCACACCCTATCTTTGGGTATGGGCGTACACAAGTTGTTGTAGATGATGAAGTTGGACGTACACATAATTGGGTATTAGAGGCGTTAGTGTCATATGGTACGGTAGGCTTTATTTTTTACTTGCTGGCAATAATAATTGTGCTTTATTGTGTCATTCAAAATAGGAAATTAGGTGCAACTGATAAAGCTAAATGGTTAGCTTTATCAGTTGGGTTGATACATGGATTAGTCGAACCGACCTTTTTTTCGAGAACGTTCGATTTTTTATGGTGGACGATTGCTGGTGTAGCGATAGGAGAGTTAATGAAAAGAAGAATGGTTCTAAATAATTTAAATACTAAGTTAGCTGTACACCAGAGAGATTTAGACACGCTTTCTTAACAATAACAGGAGACGTGGAAGTCAATAGAAAGTTGATGAGACTATCAAAGGATATGCGATTGCACTATAAGATCCAATGACGCTGAAATTGAAATATGTTGATAAACTTTAGCTTTGGCTACTTTCGAAGGTAACACAATGGATAATAACACACTATGTTTATAATTATAGCTTCACGTGCTGTAGTGTATCTGCTGATCTAAATGCATTATATCACCAAGGGGGCACTTTCATTAATATTTGTGCCTTGAGTACAGCGAAAGGAATGGTACTTAACATGAACGATACAACCAAACCAACCGCAATACGGAGAACATTTGGTATCCCCCTGTTAATTAAAAGTATTATTATTGACTACTATTTACCAATTATCCAGCAAATAAAGCTGATGATACATAAATTTAAATGGAAGAAGTTAAATAAGCACAACAAAACTATTGCTAAGTGCTTATTCCCACTCGGTTCAGTTTTTGTGGGTAAGCATACATATGGGTACCTTGATATTAAATTTTTCGGTAATCCAAGTGAAAGGATTAGTATAGGGAATTTCTGCTCAATTGCAAATGATGTTAAATTTTTATTAGGAGGGGGGCACACCTATACTCACTTGTCTACTTATCCGTTCAAGCGACTTATAGGTCGTCTTGATATTATCGAAGCTACAACAAAAGGGCCTATTATAGTATGTGATGATGTGTGGATCGGATATGGTACTATCATATTGTCAGGAGTAACAATAGGTCAAGGTGTAGTAATTGGAGCTGGAAGTGTTGTCGCAAAGGATATACCGCCCTATGCAATATATGTAGGTACAAAAGTTATTAAATACCGTTTTAAACAAGAGGTAATAGATAGACTTATAGCCTTAAATTTCGGAAAACTGGATGAAATAGTTATAAAAGAAAATATGGACTTATTGTATTCTGAGATTGATGACGCATTTTTCGATAATGAATTATGGAAGAGGTATAGCGGAAAGCCCGGTTCACAAAACGTAGGAGAATCATCTGAATGAGGAAGAACGGAAATACAGGAGATGCACTGAATAATATTGTATATACGTTTGCAGCTCAGAGCGTTTCATTGCTATTAAGCGTGATAATGTCCTTGATTGTACCCAAACTATTAGGGGTTGAAGAATTTAGCTATTGGCAATTGTTTCTTTTTTACGCAGGATATCTAGGTTTTTTTCATTTCGGTCTGAACGACGGAATATATCTTCGATTAGGGGGCGCAGAATATAAGAATCTAAATTACAGTCTTATAGGTTCACAGTTACGCGTGTCTTTTGTTTTTCAATTCTTACTTGCATTTGCAATGATATTAATCAGCATCATATTTGTAGATGATTGGAATCGACGTTTTGTATGGATAGGGACAGCAATTTATTTGCCATTGTTTAATGCTACAGCTTTTATTGGAGATATGTTCCAGGCGGTAAATAAGATTAAACTTTATTCACTAATCTTTACTGTTGAGAGGTTCTTCATTGTTCTAGCAGTTTGTGCGTTGCTGATTTTAAAATGTGATACATTTATTTGGTTTATAGTTTTGTACATAACAGGAAAATTCATTGCGTTAACCTGTGGTATTTGGTATGGACGAGAAATTGTATTTGCTAAAGCTTTGCCTATAAAAAATACATTATGGGAGATTATTATAAATATTTCAGTTGGAATAAATCTTATGTTTTCCAATATAGCTAGTATGCTAATACTTGGAACTGGAAGGTTTGTTGTAGATAATATTTGGGGAATTACAGTCTTTGGGAAATTTTCATTCTCGATATCACTTGTATCATTTTTTTTGCTATTCATTAGCCAAATTAGCATAGTATTATTTCCGACATTACGACGGGTCAATGAGCAAGACTTGAAGAAATTCTATTATTTTTCTCGAGATTTACTTGGAATTTTTTTAGCGGGTGTTTTGCTTGCTTATTTGCCACTTAAGTATCTTTTAGGTTTGTGGTTACCTCAGTACAATGAGAGTTTACAATACTTAGCATTACTGCTCCCGTTATGTACTTATGACGGAAAAATGAATATGCTTTGTACTACATATCTTAAAGTTTTGCGAAAGGAAAGGCTTCTGCTCAAAATCAATTTGGTTTCACTTGCTGGCGGTTCATTGCTAAGCTTTATCGGAGGATATCTTTTGCACAATATTTACGCCGTTGTGATATCAATGGTAGTGACGGTGGCATTTAGAAGTGTTGTTTCAGAGATATATTTAGCTAAGTTTATGGATGCCACAGTTGCCAAGAACCTGATTTCGGAATTCGTGCTTGTGGTTATTTTCATGACCTGTACATGGTTTATTAGCCCAATAGGAGGCTTTGTAGTTTACTTAATCGCTTATGCTACATATCTAATAGTGTTAAGAAATAAGCTGATTCTTATAGTTCAAACTACAAGAATGTTTTTAAAAGAGAGAGGCACTGAATGATGAAAAGCACAATCTTTTAAATGAATAGAACAGTTAGTTTTAACATTGAGGTTGATTCACCACAATCTAATAGCATTCTGTGTTGCATTGATAAAATTTAAGGAGAACATTATGAGAGTACTACTTGTCGGTTCAAATGGTCAGCTTGGCAAAGAAATCACGAGACAGTTTAAGTCAAGGTATGAGTTGTTATTGGTTGATATCCCTTCCTTAGATATTACTAACTACCAGGCTATAGAAAGCCTAATCTCGGATACAAAACCAGATGTGGTCATTAACACTGCAGCTTATACCAATGTTGAAAAGGCCGAGGAAGATGAGGATACTGCCTTTCGAGTAAATGCTCTTGGCGCACATAACTTAGCGCTCATTTGCAAAAAGTACCGGGCAAAATTTCTTCATATTAGCACTGACTATGTCTTTGATGGCACAGCAACTCTACCTTATGAAGATTTTGATTCTCCCAATCCTCTTTCTGTGTATGGCAAGAGTAAACTTTGGGGGGAAAAGCTTGTGGAGCAGGTCGAAGGAGAATACTTTATTCTACGCACATCCTGGCTTTACGGGGATGGCCCTAACTTTGTGCGAACCATGCTGAAATTAGCTGAGCAAAGGGATCATGTAAAGGTAGTGGCTGATCAATACGGTACACCAACCTACACCAAAGATTTAGTTTGGGTCATTGAACGCTTGATCCAGACTGAGTTTTATGGTCTTTATAATGCCTCCAACCAAGGAAGTTGTACCTGGTGTGAATTTGCCTGTAAAATATTCGCCTTGGCTGGTAAATCTGTGTATGTTGAACCTGTCAGTACTGCGGAATACCCCGTCAAAGCGATACGCCCGCAGTATTCTGTGATGGATAATAAACTATTGCGACTTAGGGGGCTAGATGTCATGCGACCTTGGGAAGAAGCACTTCAGGATTATCTGGAACATGAAGGTCAATTAACAGGAAGACAGGATGGGGGAAAGTGACGTTGAAAACTTGGTTGGTGACTGGGGGAGCGGGTTTTATTGGAAGTAATTTTATTAGGTACATGCTGCAACAGGGTGATGTCCAGCTGATCAACTTAGATAAGCTGACGTATGCTGGCAATCTGGAATCCCTTGCTGAGGTAAGTAACTATCCTCAATACACGTTTATTCAAGGGGACATTGCCGACCAAGTCTTGGTTAAAGCCTTGTTACATCAATATCACCCTCAGGTGGTGGTCAATTTTGCGGCGGAATCGCATGTTGATCGCTCGATTGAAAGCCCGGTGGATTTTATCCAGACGAATATTGTGGGAACCTTCAATTTGCTGGAAGAAGTACGAAGTTACTGGAACGACGGAATAAAGAACAACGAGGGCGAGTTCCGCTTTTTGCATATTTCTACAGATGAGGTTTACGGCTCTTTAGGTAGTACGGGGTTGTTCACGGAAACTACACCGTATGCTCCTAATTCACCTTACTCTGCCACTAAAGCTTCTTCCAATCATCTGGTGAGGGCGTATTTTCATACCTATGGGCTGCCCACCTTAACAACGAACTGTTCTAATAATTATGGGTCTCATCAATTTCCAGAGAAACTCATTCCCTTAATCATTCTCAACGCTTTAGAAGACAAAGACTTGCCTATTTATGGGAATGGACTAAATATTCGAGACTGGCTCTATGTTCTCGATCACTGCAGTGCCCTTAAGAAGGTCATTGAATGTGGGCAAAGCGGTGAAACGTATAATATCGGCGGGAACAACGAAAAAAGTAACCTAGATGTGGTGAATACCCTCTGTGACCTATTGGATGAAATGTCACCCCGGCCTGACGGAGGTAGTTACCGCCAGCAAATCGTCTTTGTTAAG
>CAKMJS010000151.1 GCA_927405585.1 uncultured Desulfosporosinus sp. | reverse complement strand
CCCGTTTAGGAGCTTAAACGGTTAGTTTGCTCTGCGTCGTAAGCACCGAGCGCTGTGTCACACAAGTCCCCGAGTTTGGCTACGACGACCGCATAGGCGTCGGAGCGTGTGATCGCGGCCCCTCTGGCTGGGGTCGGGGCAGGACCCCGATCGAAAACAAGCGCCTTTGCGTCAATAAACGCAAACAGCGCCACAGTCCTCTCCGCCGCTCCTAACCCCCGTCGACCCCAGCCAGAGGGGCCGCGATCACACGCTCCGACGCCTATGCGGTCGTCGTAGCCAAACTCGGGGACTTGTGTGACACAGCGCTCGGTGCTTACGACGCAGAGCAAACTAACCGTTTAAGCTCCTAAACGGGGTGCGGGGTTCCCGACATAAGCGCCGTCCATGGCGCTATGTCGGCTTCGCACGTCCTGTGCTCAGCCCCGTATCTCGGGTCGGGAGCTTAAACGGAAGTTTGCTAGCTGCTAACGTAAAGACGTCGCGCTCGTGTAACACTGCGTCCCTAGCTGGGGTCGGGGAGGACCCCGGTCGCACACAAGTGCCTTTGCGTCACTAACGCAAACAGCGCCACGGCCTTCTCCGTCGGCCCTAATCCCCGTCGACTCCAAGCCAGAGGGGCCGCGATCACACGCTCCGACGCCTATGCGGTCGTCGTAGCCAAACTCGGCTTTAATCCGCTTTCCTAAAGCAGAACGGGAAACAAGGACGTTTCCCGCCGGCAACCGGCCAAGGATGGCCGATTTGCCGGGTATTCTGCCCTCTTGCATTACGTATTAAAGCCCTAGTTTTGGCACGGCGGACGCATGGCCGAGGACGTGTCTCTCGGACCCTCCACAAAACTTAATCAGCATAATCTCCAGCAGTAATCCCGGATCGCCGCCTCCGGTTTTCAACGCTAGGTCTGTCTTCAAACACTCAGACAATGCCTTGGCTAATTGTTCCGTCGATAACTTAACGGACTGTTGCCAGACTTTTTGCGCCTCATACGGTGAAATTCCTAAAATGGAGGGCGCCTCCGCAGCATTTCCCCCGCGATTCCGCAAAGCGTTACACCCTAGCAAAAGCCGGACTTGACGGACTAACAACGCTAAGACCTTTAAAGCAGGTTCTTTACGCAACACCTCATGTAAGGCTTGTAAAGCCTTGATAGAGGAACGACTAGCCACCGCATCCAAAAGATCAAAGATACTCGTTTCAATTGATCGAGGAGTAATCGCTTCAACATCGTCCGACGTTATCTTCTGGCGCTGCTCGACAAAAATGACCAGCTTATCTAATTCTTGAGATATAACGCCGGTATGGTGTCCCGTCCATTCAATAAATTTTGACGCAACTTGAGTATCCATTGATTTGCCCCGTACTTTTAATTCCGACTGAACCCAGACAAGCCAATCCTGTGGGCGTTTCGGGGCGCAGAATTCTATAATCTCCCCAGCTTTATCTAAAGCCTTATAAAGCTTTCTCCCTCTATGCACGCTTTCAGCAATAAATAATAGACACGTTGCCGGATTAGGGTTAGTAAGATAGTCCAGAAACGGCTCCAAATCAGCTGTTTGACCGTCCTTGAAATAAGTGACATCCTCAACTATCACGAGTCGATTTGCAAAAAAAGACATCGTATTGGCCCGCTCAACAATGGCAGCCGGAGACAATTCCTTTGCAGAAACTTGTTCAATCCCGCTTCCAGACGGATCCGTCATGAAATAGAACGACTTAAGGACTTTCAACCCCTCTTGAATTAAGAAACGGTCTTCCCCATACCACAAATAAATAGCGGGAATCTTCCCTTTTGCTACAGATTCCTTAATTCGTTCAATTTCACGCATCTTTACCACCCCCTTAGCTTAGTTTAATAGAGACCGTCGGAAAAAGCCAGATAAAAAAAGCCCCCCACGGATCGTGGAAGGGCAAAAGAAAGAGGAGGAGAAAAGAGATGTTCCATGCTATTGTTACCCAGTATTTCCTTTTTATACATTCGAGAATTATTTTACCAGAATACATCAAATAATTAAAGTATGACCCGCAAAATAACTCACTACACAGGTATGAATCCATTCTTCGGGTTTAGCTAGTCGAGTTCAATAACGACCAGGGATTATTTCCACTCCGCGTTCGCTCAGCCTAAACCGTATCGTACCCTGTTCATCCGTCCGATAAACCGGAATATGGCGATCTTCCCAATACTCTAGAACCTCCTGCGAGGGATGACCGAATGTATTTTTCCCCACTGAAATACAGACAGCTTGAGGATTAATCCCATCTAGCCAAGACTTATCCATGGAAAAGCGACTGCCATGATGCGGCACTTTGAAGATATTGGTTTCTAAATCAACGCCCAATCTCAAGATCTCCTGCATTTCTTCTTGCTCCATATCCGCAGTCAGCAAGACACTTTGTCCCAAGTAGTTGAGCTTTAGCACTAATGAATTATTATTAGCGTCTGAACGCGTTCCCTTCAGAATTTCAGGCGGACCAAAGACGTCTATCCATGCCCCCGAATCCAGCTCGATCCGGTCTCCTGTTTGAAGCATTCTTAACCTCTCTGACTGGTTGATTTGCATAAAAGGTAGTCCTTCATGCCATTCTTCGTTTTCCAACTGAACCCCAACATCAGGCACCCCGATCCAATCCGTGGGAATATTCGCTAACACTGCCCGAGCTCCCCCGATATGATCCTGATGTTCATGAGTAATCAGTAACGCATCCAAATGTCCAATTCTATTTTGTAATAAATAGGGAAGAACAATGCGCTCACCGGCATCGAACTTATCACTTCGCGGTCCAGTATCTAGCAAGATCGCGTGATTCTCTGGCGTCCGAATTAATATCGCATCCCCTTGCCCCACATCGATCAGGACCACTTCGAGATCGTTCTTTAAATTCCACGGACTCCACAGGAAAAGTGAAATCAGTAGAATGCCCCCTATACGAACGGGTAACCACTTTTTAAACTTAATTCGAGTCGATACACTCACCCAAAAACGTTGCAAGCTACCACGCCAGCTCAGAGGACATCGTTCTAAAAGCTTAGAAGCGCTAGTCCTTAGCCCTCTACAAAGCAGAAGCATCCTCACTTTCACGATAAATTGCACGCGCTCCCTTCCCCAAAGTACGGTCCCTATTCCACCATACCATAGGAGCCAAAAAACTGCACCAGGGTTTAATACCCAAACATCCGCGTAGGGTAATTCGGCCAATACCTCTAAAATTCTATTCGTCCAATCGAGTAGCCATAAGCACACCTGAAACAAAGGTGCAGACAACCCCCCTGAAAAAGAAAGGATCACCCCAATCAGCCCTACTTCAAGCACACTGCCTAAAATAAAAAGGATAAAGACATTCGCAAAAAGCCCAATCAGCGATAATCGATGAAACGCAAAGATCAGAAGGGGGAGCGTCCCTATTTGTGCAGCGAGCGTGCCCGCAACGGCATAGCGAAGTAGGCGGGGAACGCGTTGTAGCCACTGACTCTTAATAATCCGAGGAGTTAGCACCACGATACCCCAGGCAGCTGTAAAGGAAAGTTGAAAACCAAGATCCTGTATGATTAAAGGATTATGTATAAATAGGCCAATCGCTGCCAAAAACAACCACCGCAACGTGGCCACTTTTCCGTGTCCCAAACGCCCGATCAAAACCGCGATTCCCAAAATAGTCGCTCTGACAATCGGAGCATTTCCCCCGCAAAGTGCCGCATAAAGTAATAATAGTAAAATCGTTCCGCTAATTCGAATTTGCTTAGGCAGAAAACACAGCATCATCCAAGAAAGCCCCAGCACAAACATAACATTGGCTCCCGAAGCCGCAAAAACGTGGAGCACACCCGTCACTTTGTAGCGTTCTTTCACCAGTTCTGGAATACGACTGGAATCTCCGAACAGGATCCCCTCCAAGACGCCTGTTTCCTCAGGCTCCCAGGCTTGAAGGCGATTCCGAACTAATTGGCGGATTTTCCAAGTTAAACTTGCCTCCCCAGCAGAAAGCAGTACAGCATCCCCTTGGGCGCTCAGTGTGCCACTTATTCCCCTTACCGCATAATAAAGGCGCGGATCAAAAGCACCAGGTGTTCCGCTTGGCTTAGGTCTTTCCAAGCTCGCGTAAAAACTTACGCGGTCTCCGGGCTGTACTCGCTTCCACTCACCAGGAATCTGACCCAACTTATCGGTATAAACCGTCAGCCGATAAATCTGCCCACTTAAAGCCTGCCTAAGATCAGCTAGATCATCTGCTATGCCCTCTTTCGCACCCTCCTTCGTACCCTTTAATGAGCCACCTTTTCCCTCCTCGACACATACTATACCCACTATCCTATCCTCAGATAGGTTCCAATCTTTAATTTGGCCGGCAATTTGAATATGGTCTAGGCTAATGGGTTTTGGCAGATTGCGATCCGCAAGGGCGCCATACATAAAGCCTAGTATAAGACTTGCTCCTAGCAAAAGGATCTCTGGGCGAAATACTCGTCCAAAAAAGTCCCGTGGTCGCCAATAAACAAGGCGTACTCCCAACAACACCAAAACTCCAAGCACATAAAGGCGCGCTTGCTCTGGTAAATACGCTCCACTAAGCCCGCCGATCAAGAGGGCTGATGCGCGTCCGATCCAGGGGTCCTTCATGGGCCAACCGTCACTTGCGAGGCCATCTTCTCGTATGTTTTGGGGCCAATACCTGAGACATTCTGCAAGTCTTCCGTCCGAGTAAACGCACCATACTCGCTTCTATATTGAAGGATGCGTTCCGCTAACACCGGTCCCACGCCGGACAGCTTGTCCAGTTCTGCTGCTCCAGCGGTATTGATATTGATCTTACCACTAGCCGATGCCGCGGGAATCGCTACCGATACCCCCACGCCTCCAGCATTGATCGCAGCAACACCCACTGTGGACTCCGGGGCAACCGGAAGGATCTTGTACGGCACGTTGATCTTTTGTCCATCCTTAAGCTTTTCAGCCGGATTCATACTCTCTAAGTTAGCCTCCAGCAAAGGTCGAACCTGCTTCAAGGCATCATCTAAGCGGGCATCCGGTGCTAAATGAACCAGCCCAGGTGTCTCAACTGCTCCAGCCACATAAACAACGATCTCTCGGTTAGTAACCGACTTTTGCACATAAACATTAGACCCATGAGGCAGAAAGAGCTTCCAAACGGCTACGATAACGAGGCCTATGAGCACCAACCACCAACCATATCGAAGTTTACGTTCCATTCGCAGCAGCCCCTTCCTTTACTTTGCGAAACCATGGTTTATCTGATTTCGCCCTATTCCTTATTTTTCCTGCTGCGAAGGTTAGCTGATCCTGTCTAATTAAGTGGACTTGAGAGACACACTGCTCGGTACCTACGGCGCTGTGTAAACTAACCGTGTACTCTGTTCCATTTTTAGTGGTTTTGAAAAACGAAATAGAGAATGTGAATATTTTCCATTAAGGAAAAGCCCAACTAACAGTTATACTGGTTGTTGAGCCGTGCTGAAGATTTTGTATCCTACAATGCTGCACATCTTGGAAAGAGGTTAAAATTGAAAACTAGAATTGGATGGATTGATAACTTAAGAGGAATAGTTATAATATTGGTGGTTTTAGGACATTTGAGCATACCACTTATGTTACAAACTTTTATCTATTCCTTTCATATGCCACTGTTTTTCTTTTTGTCAGGATATTTGTTCAACAAAGAGACGTTTAATTCTATGAAAGAATTTGCATCGAGGAAATTTTACACCATACTTATTCCCTATCTAATCTTTGCCCTAATCTCCATACCCATTGGTATCTTTAATA
>CAKMJS010000150.1 GCA_927405585.1 uncultured Desulfosporosinus sp. | reverse complement strand
TACCCACTAATTGACTTAAAGCAGTGGCTAGTTGATTTGATGGTCGCTGAGACCGCCACATCATCATATACTTTCGCTTCCTTACCGAAATCACTATACCCATGACCAGAAATACTATTCCAAGGGCTTGCATTTTCACTCCCCCTCATGGGGATTGTATGAACAGACAAACCTCTGTAGAACAAAAATAATCAGAAGGATTAATATTTTAATCCTTCTGATTTATCTACATTCCTGTCGAACCAAATCCTCCTGCCCCACGAGTCGTATCCTGTAGCTCTGTCACTTCTTCAAATATAGCCTGATGCACAGGCATGAAAACTAGTTGAGCTATTCGATCTCCGTGATTAATGATCACGGGTTGTGGTCCAGAATTATGCATTAATACTTGGATTTCACCGCGGTAATCAGAATCAATCACACCCACACCATTCGTCAACCCCATACCGTACCGACTAGCCAAACCACTTCGTGCAAACACCAGTGCCACTACAAATTGACTCGGAAGTTCTATGGCAAGACCAGTCGGAATCTTAACATTCTCTCCTGGATTGACGATTAACAGGTCTTTAAGATCTGCGCAAAGATCCACACCCGCTGAGGCGGCAGTCGCATAGGTAGGAAGGGCTAAGGAATTATTAGACATTCTCTTTATTTTGACTAGAATAGATTTTGATTCAGACACTAATTCCACTCCCCCTTTATTCGATGCACGATGCACGATGCGCGAGGTTCGAATTTAGGACCTCGGACCTCAAACCTCAGGCTTCGGACTTCGAGCCTCGAGCTTCGAGCCTCGCTATTTTTACCAACCGTTCTGGTCCAACAAATCCGATAAAACAACTTCATGTCCCGCAGGCCCTAAAGTCATTATAGATATTTTCTCCCTTTGCCAGAGACGTCCAATCATGCGCGAAACATCCTCTAACGTCACCTTTTCAAGTTTTCCCACTACTTCCTCCGGTGAAAGCACGCGGTTATAGGTAAGTTCTGTTTTCCCTAAACGACTCATGCGACTGCTTACCGCTTCCAGCCCAAGATATAGACCGCCTTTAATTTGCGCTTTTGTTCTTACTAATTCATTCTCGGATATCCCGTGTAGCTTAATTTTCTTTAACTCTTGGAGAATGCACTCGATCACTTCTTTAGTGTTTTTGGGACTTGTTCCTGCATAAACTGCAAATAAACCGGTATCTACATAAGTAGCGTGATAGGAATACACCGAATAGGCCAAGCCCCGCTGTTCTCGAATCTCCTGAAATAACCTAGAACTTAAACCTCCACCTAAGATATTGTTAAAAATGTGCATAGCATAGATATCATCATCATCTTGGCCAAGTCCTGGCACGCCCAAGAGGATGTGCATTTGTTCTGTATCTTTCTTTTGATAATGCTCCACCGTCTGCCCGATGGGCGTGCCTTCGAGAACACGACGCCCACCTCTCTCAAACGTGCCAAATTGATTCGATAGTTTTGC
This sequence comes from uncultured Desulfosporosinus sp., assembly GCA_927405585.1. Taxonomy (GTDB): domain Bacteria; phylum Bacillota; class Desulfitobacteriia; order Desulfitobacteriales; family Desulfitobacteriaceae; genus Desulfosporosinus. Next base: position 762 of record CAKMJS010000150.1, on the reverse strand, counting down.
CACAACATCCTCGTGCTTTATTTTACCTGCCACGGCAATCACTACATTATCTGGAGCATAATGTTCAGAGAGAAAATGCATAATCTTTTCTCGACTTAAGGCCCCGATGCTCTCCTCCGTTCCCAAGATCGGTTTTCCTAACGGGTGCTCATTCCACACATGCTCTGAAAAGATATCGTGAATTAACTCATCTGGAGAATCCTCATACATCTTTATTTCTTCAATAACCACATTCTTTTCTTTTTCGATTTCTTTTTCATCAAAAAGAGAATGGAAGAACATATCACTTAACACGTCAATAGCTAAATCAAGGTCCTCATCAAGGACTTTGACATAGTAACAGGTGTATTCTTTCGTCGTAAAGGCATTCAACTGACCGCCAACGGCTTCTAAGGATTCCGCTAACTCTCGAGCTGTTCGGCGCTCCGTTCCTTTAAAAAACATATGCTCCATGAAATGGGAAATACCCGCATTCCCTTCACGTTCATCCCGTGAACCCGCTCCTACCCATACTCCGATGGCTGCCGAACGTACATGTTCAATCTCCTCTGTAATAATCCTAACTCCATTGGGTAATACCGTTTTTCGATACAAAGAATTCAACTCACTTTCCATCCAATCGTGAGACTCCCACTTCTACAAGGAGTGGTACCCCGAGCTCTGCTTCAATGCTCACTACTTGCTATTAAAGAAAAATAATGGTTCAAGTCGACTTCCTACTTCAGTTTCACTAATCAAAGGAACTGTCCTTAATTTCTGTTC
>CAKMJS010000149.1 GCA_927405585.1 uncultured Desulfosporosinus sp. | reverse complement strand
CAAACCCCAGAAGACATGATGAAGAGCAATTGCCAATCCAGACGACATTATTTGCACCATCTCTTGGGGAAGTGTCACTCTCTTAATGGGGTCAAGTAAGACGTTGATATCATGAATATTTAACGTCTCCCCACTTAAGCCCTTCAAATAACTTGTTAGATAGACATTTAGAATACCTCCTAACACAGCTGCACCCATAGCATTGCCCAAGATGTTCATAAACATGTTAGAAGCAGTTACTACACCTCGCATCTCCCACTTCACTCTTTCTTGAATCCCGACGATAAAGACAGTTCTTGCAAGTCCCATCCCAAAACCGATCAGTAACGAACCCACTCCAGCCCAAATCCATCCTCTTTCCGGACGAAGTGTAATGAAAAACATTGAACCGATGAAAATCCAAATCCCACCAACGACTGCGACCCGTCTGAACCCATACTTAAACATAGCCTTTCCCGCCAAGGTTGCCCCAATTATCCATCCCACAGACATGAAAGCAAGCGCAAATCCCGAAGTAATTGGAGACTTTCCCATGACCCCTTGAAGATAAGTAGGCAAAAACGAAGAGACTCCAATAAGTACGACACCCGTCGTTAACGTTGCTAAATTCGAAACAACGATTAAAGAATCCGACCAAATCTCTAAAGGCATGATGGGTTCTGGAGCAAGTTTTTCTTGCCTAATAAATAAATAAGTTCCAGCAAAAAATACCCCCATTAAGAGAAGTACTGGCATGGAAGACCAAGCCCAAACTGTACCCGCCTGTATAAAGACGACCATCAAAGCACTGAATGTTATGAAGATAAGGGCTGACCCGATGTAATCAATTTTGTGCTCTTGTTTATGAACAGTTTCTCCGAGGAAAAACCAAATTCCAGCGACTGCCAACACTCCGAGCGGGATATTTACCCAGAAAATCCACGACCAGTTGATATATTGAACAAAAAAAGCCCCAAGCCCTGGTCCAAGAATGGAAGATATCCCCCAGACACTAGAAATATATCCTTGGATACGGGCACGCTCTGTTGTTGTAAAGATATCCCCCACGATTGTTGTAGCAATAGGCTGGACAGCTCCGGCTCCAAGACCCTGTATCAAGCGAAAAAGGATGAGCATATTCATCGATTTAGCGAAACCACAAAGTATAGATCCAACTAGGAAAACAAACACTCCAAAGCTAAAAACAGGCTTTCGTCCGTACGAATCTGCCAACTTCCCATAAATCGGGATAGTCACCACCTGCGCTAACAGAAATGCTGAAAAAACCCAACTAAACAAGGAGAAGCCGCCAAGATCAGCCACAATACTAGGAATAGCAGTTGCCACAATTGTCCCTTCTATGGCTGACATGAAGATCGCTAAGATAATACTGCTTAAAACAATACTACGGTTTGTTTTAGATTTCTGAACTTCAACTTGATCCTTGTCGAGCATGAATTGTGAAACCTCCGGAGACATTAAATTTTATACTTCTCTAAGACCGCCTGGATGGTAAACCACTCTACTTCATCTGAGAGAAGGTCTTTAATTGGACGCAATTTCTCACGACCTACCCGGCGGACAGCTTCTAAGACCAGTGCTTCTTGTTCAATTGGAATGAAATCATCCCATGGAATTGCTTGTCCATCGAGACCGCAACGGACTATATGTTGCTGTACAGTAAGGGCTGTGACATTCCGAACCTTTGCGATCTCATCTAAGGAGTATCCTTCTTGGTAAAGTAAAAATGTTTGTTGATGACTCAGTAGTTTATCTTTAGAAGCTTTGGCTGAACTGGGAGCTTGTTTTGTTCGCCTACTGACAACCGGGCTATGATGCTGCGTCAAATCAATTTCTTCCTGCGATTTGATTAGTTTAGGCAATAACTGTGAGTTGCTATTGGGCAACTTATTTGCTTCGACATAGTTCTCTGATATATCTTGTCTTCCTACTATTCCGTTCTTTACTTCCTCACAGAAGTTCCTGACTTCCTCCAAAAAAATACTTCCGTATTTTGCAAGTTTCTTCTCTCCAACTCCACTAATGCGAATCATTGACTGGAGATCTATAGGACAGAGCTGAGACATTTCTCTCAAGGTATTATCAGCAAAAATTACATAGGGAGGTACGTTTTCTCGACGTGCTAATTCTGTCCTGAGTTTCCGTAGTTGATCAAACAGATTAATCTCTTCCTCGTTCTTTCGAACAGGTTGAGGGGTGACCTTTTGCCAAACTTTCGCGTCTCCTTTATTAACGGAAACTGCATTAGGCAGAAGTTTAACCACTGGATATTCTCCACTTGATAATTGCAAAAAGTTCTCTGCTACTAAAAAGCTAATGCGGTCTTTGATATCCTGGAGCGGGATATCGTGCATGATTCCATGTGTACTCAGCTCATCAAAACGAAGCTCACGAATCTTTGCTTTACGCGACCCTTTTAGTACTTCAGCCACCATGCCTATACCAAATCGTTCTCGCATCCTAATAATACAGGAGAATATTTTTTGGGCCTCCACTGTTATATCGATCTTTTCACGCACGTCGTTACAATTACTACAGTTGTTACATTCCTCGTGAATAGCTTCTTCTCCAAAATACTCTAAAATCGTCTTACGCAAACATCTGGACGAATGACAGTAATCAACCATACCCTGTAACTTCTTGAGCTCATTGTTTTTTCGCTCCTGTTGAAAAATAGTTTGATCGATCAGGTACCTTTGTAGTACGACATCTTGGGGAGAAAACAACAAAAGACATTCCCCGGGTTCTCCATCGCGCCCTGCGCGACCCGCCTCCTGGTAATAGGCTTCCATGTTTTTCGGCATATTATAGTGGATGACATAGCGAACATTGGATTTATCAATTCCCATTCCAAACGCATTAGTAGCCACCATAACCGTGATTTCATCAAAGAGGAAATCTTCTTGACTCTGTTGACGCTCCTCTTCCTTCATCCCCGCGTGATATTTACCTGCTCTTATACCATTTTTAGATAAAAACGTTTGCAGGTTATCCACCTCTTTACGAGTCCCAACGTAAATGATTCCTGACTGATCAGCATGCAATCGGGCATACTCCAGAATAAACTCCTTCTTCTTTGCCCCTCGGAGTGTTGAAAACGATAGATTCGGTCGGTCAAGACCCGTCGCAAAAATATCAGGAGCATTTAGCCCTAGTTGTTTGATTATATCTACCTGAACTTCCTCAGTAGCCGTCGCAGTAAAAGCCCCAATCAGCGGTTTGTACGTAAAGGATTTGAGGAAGGGACCCAGATGAAGGTAACTCGGTCGAAAATCATGCCCCCACTGAGAAACGCAATGGGCTTCATCAATCGCCACGAAGGAGACATTCAGTAATTCTAGAAGGGCACGAAAGCCTTCCGACTCCAAGCGTTCAGGCGCTACATATAGAAGCTTATATTCTCCACATCTTGCCTTTTCAATTCGAACCCTGACTTCTTTTAGAGATAGTGAACTGTTAATAAAGGTTGCCGGAACCCCATATTGTACCAGAGCGTCCACCTGATCCTTCATCAAGGAAATCAACGGTGAAATAACGAGTGTTGTTCCCTCAAATAATAGGGCAGGGATCTGGTAAGCCAGCGACTTCCCCGCACCTGTTGGCATAATAGCAAGTGTGTCCGTACCCCGGAGTAAACTTTCAATCACTTTTTGCTGGCCATCCCGGAATTGGGCATACCCGAAATACCTTTCCAGAACCTCCAAGGCCTTTTCGAACATTGTTGAACATCTCCTTAAGTTATATAACTAAATAGCCTATGCCCATTATAACAAAAAAAAACCGGTTAAAGCATATTTCCTTAACACGGTTTTATTCGTAACGAGTTCACTTCGTAGTGAGACGCCGAGCAAACAACAGTCGCTTGGAGTGAACAGGCTATAGATCAGACGACAATGATTGCAACTCTTGGCTAACTAGTTGTACCCCTTCTACTAATTTCGCAATTTCCTGATTAGCCATGGCCTGCTCATGAGTAATGGCACTATTACGCAAGGAATTATCCGTAATTTTCTGGATGATAGCCTGGAATTCCTGGAGAATCGCGCTTATCTCGTTGGCAGAGCGATTACTTTCTTCTGCTAATTTGCGCACTTCGCCTGCAACTACTGAGAAGCCACGACCTTGTTCACCAGCCCTGGCCGCTTCAATGGCGGCATTCAAGCCTAAGAGATTAGTCTGCTTGGCTACACGACGAATAAGCTCTAAAATGCCAGCGGTGGACTGTAGCTGAATTTTTCCTTCTTGAGCTTCTTCAGCAATAGTTTGGCTTATTGAAGCGACCTCCTGCGCAGAAGCTGCAGTTTGTTGCACAGCACTTGCTGCTTGTTCCACTGAAGTACTTAGAACTCGGACTTGGCTGCGAATGATCTCCTTCAATTCTTCATCCCTAAACATCATTACAACCATCCCAGCTGCGATCTTGGCAACTGGTTCAACGATCGCTAGCGGTCCAGCAACCGCAAATGTACCGATTCTTACACCGTCTGATTTAATAACTACACTAAAGCCCTCTTTCGATCGGCCTTCAGTAGCTTCTTCATCTGCGGCAGTTACATAGGCAAAATCACTACCATTGTTTAATATTTCCATGCTTCCCTTATGTTGAATCCCTATTCTTGATTGAGCTACATTTGAATCTGAGATGATTGTCCCTGTATCATCACAAACGATACCATGATATCCGCTATTTCCATAGATAGAATCAACAATTTTTTGAGTAACGGAATCATTAAGTTTTAATACCATATGATACTTCTCCTCTCTCTTCAGCTAGAAGTGAATATTTCCAATGCATCTACTTCTGATCTTGATCTTACTCAAATACTCCTCTGCGCATAGTTACATATTAACATGAATACTGTCGAAAAAACTACTATAATTTTCCTAGAAAGTGGTATTGACGAAGTAGTAATCCTTGCATCTATAGTAAGATATTATAGAATTATACTCCTTACGTATTGCTGCAAATAATGTGGTACCCTGTAGTAGGGGCAATTCAAGAATTGCCCTTCCTCATTACGTATGCATACAGATGATTTGTTATCCTGCATGGGCAATTCGTGAATTGCCCCTACTAGAATTTCTCTGGCATGACCCCGAAAACTTTGCCGCGCAGCGGCATGGAGGTCTGATACGTTCATAACGGGGTGGAAACGAAATTTGATTTCGTTTCCACCCCGTTGCTTGTTTACCTAGCGAAGACCTACTATTCCACTTCTTGAATAATTGGTAAAATCATAGGGCGTCGACGAGTCTTTTCATAAAATTGTTTACTCAACGCATCCCGTATTTGGTTTTTTAACATGGCCCATTCCGTAATCCTATTCTCTCGACAACGTGCCATGGTCTGCCTGACCTTTTGTTTGGCCTCGTCTAACATAGTCTCTGATTCACGGACATACACAAACCCACGCGTCACGACATCAGGTCCTGATACAATCGCTCCGCTTGAGCGACTTATAGTCATCACTACGATCAGAATACCGTCTTGAGAGAGCTGCTTTCGATCCCGCAAAACAATGTTGCCAACGTCTCCAACCCCTAAGCCGTCAATCAAAACTTTACCAGCTGTAACCTTGCCACCCATAGAGGCACCGTGGCGAGTAAACTCAACGACCCCGCCGTTTTCTGTTATAAATATATTCTCCCGAGGAATCCCGAGTTCTTCAGCCAATTGAGCATGTTTGATCAACATGCGATATTCTCCGTGAACTGGCATAAAATACTGTGGCCGGACCATACTTAGCATTAACTTTTGTTCTTCTTGGCTAGCGTGACCTGATACGTGCATTCCATCAGCCGACTCATAGATAACATTAGCGCCCAACTTAAATAATTGATCCACTGTTTTAGCCACTGACTTTTCATTACCAGGAATTGGACTTGCAGAAATGATCACAGTGTCACCCGGTTTAATTGCGACATGGCGGTGGTCATGGTTTGCCATACGGGTTAGTGCAGACATTGGCTCGCCCTGACTCCCGGTAGTTAGAATACAGGCCTGATTTCCTGGTAAGCTGATGATCTCATCAATATCTATCAGGGTTCCCTCTGGAATATCGAGATACCCCAGCTCTTCGGCGATTCCAACTATATTAACCATACTTCGTCCCACCACTGCCACCTTACGGTTTGTCAAAACAGCGGCAGATATTGCCTGTTGGAGTCGATAAACATTTGAAGCAAAACTAGCTAGAATTACTCGATCCTTAGCTTCACGAAAAGCCTCATCAATCATTTGTCCAACTAACTTTTCTGAGGGGGTGAACCCTGCTCTTTCTACATTCGTGCTGTCAGATAATAGGCATAGGACCCCTTTATCACCCAGATCGGAAAATTTTTGTATGTCAAGGATCTCCCCAGATACTGGCGTATGATCGAGTTTAAAATCTCCCGTCACAACAATAGTACCCAGAGGTGAATGAATGGCAATGGATACAGCATCCGGAATACTGTGGTTGACGCGAATAAACTCAATTCGGAAAACCCCAAGCTTAAGAACATCACGCGGTTGAACAACCGTCGCCTTAATACTATTAAGGTTGTTTTCTTTCATCTTGGATTGAACAATACCCAAGGTCAAACGCGTACCAAAAATTGGCACATCTAAATCTTTCAGAAGATATGGCAAAGCGCCGATATGATCTTCATGTCCGTGTGTCAGCAATATCCCTAGGAGCATTTCTTTGTTTTCAAGTAAATATGTGTAGTCTGGTATGACAATATCAATCCCGAGCATATCATCATCAGGAAACGCTAACCCTGCATCAACAAGGACCATTTGATTATCATAGCGAATCACTGTCATATTCTTTCCGATTTCCCCAAGTCCTCCTAAGGGAATAATCTGTAGTTTATGCTCTTTAGGCAATCAAATCTACCTCCTGTATTTATTTTATCTCTTGCATTGTGTTTTTAAAGTTCAGGGGGGCCTCGTGAGTTTCTTTCCAAGCCAAAATTAAGGCAACAAAAAGACGCGAAATTCAAATAACGAACACAGAGACGCCATGTATTCGTCAGTATTTCGAAAAGCCTCTTATAAAACTAGCCGCACAATATCGATACTTCATTATAGCGCGCAAACCGCTGACTGGCAAGTTTCATCGCACTAACGATTATTTAACCTAATAATCCCAAATCGAAGATTGCATAAAATTTAAGGTAACGGACACTATAAGATCAATACTGTCAAGAAAGGTGGTTAGTATCATGACCAATGTAGTTTGTTCCGCAGAACTCTGTACTCATAACGAGGATGGTCACTGTCAGCTTGAGACACTAAGTGTTACATCTAGCTTAATGAACCGAGAGGCTGAGTGCGCTTTTTACGAGCCTGGAAAACAATAATCAGGTTATTACTTAATCCATTGAGTAGTGTAATAGGTCATGTTAAAGTCATCACCGCTAATTGTGAGCTTTAACGAAACTCAGGATTTCCCAAGCCTGAGTTTCGTCATCTCAAAAATGAGGATTGTACACCTTTGAAGTGGTGAACAATCCTCATATTATATTGCCAAATTAACCAATAACTTAGGGATGTAACAAACTGGAAAACAAGTTCTATTTCATTCCCGTCAATTAAAGGCATAGAGCAAAATGGATCTCATTAAACGATAATATCACTAGCCTTATCAGTCGCCACCTTCAATTGTGTTATTACTTTCGTCCCATTATTAGTACTTACCTTTACCTTTTTATAACCCTCAATGAGATCTTTTAAAAACTTCATTTCTGTTGCTGTTGCCTTAACCAAAGGAAGACGTACGCCTCCGACTTTAATCCCCATCATATTCATCAGGAATTTTACGGGGACAGGGTTAGACGTTACAAAGATACCTTTGAAGATGGGAAACAGATCAAGATGCCACTTTGTGGCTTGGGCTGTATCACCATCAAACCATGCGTCCACCATTTTTTTCATCTCATCCCCAATAACATGAGCTGCAACACTGACGATTCCGCTGCATCCTAGTGCTAACATAGGCAAGGTCATAGAATCATCGCCACTATAAACTGAAAATTTAGCAGGTAGCATTCTTTTAAGCTCACTAACCTGATCAAGAGAACCTGCAGCCTCTTTTAAGGCGACTATGTTGGGAATTTCGGATAACCTTTTCACGGTCTCCGGCAATAAATTAACTGAAGTTCTACCCGGTATATTGTAGAGCATCAAAGGTAACGAAGTGGCTTCAGCTATGGCTTTAAAGTGTTGAAACATACCTTCTTGGGACGGTTTATTATAGTAGGGTACCACAGCCATTAATCCATCAACCCCCGTTGTCGCAGCCTTGCGTGCGAGGGCTATGCTTGCAGACGTAGAATACGACCCAATTCCAGCGATCACTGTAGCTTTCCCTAAGGCCTCTTTTACGACTCTAAAAAGCTCTATTTTCTCTTGATCCGTTACTGTCGGAGATTCTCCAGTTGTTCCACAAACCACAACGCCATCTGACCCATGGACTGTTAAGTATTGAGCTAAGCGTTTGGCTTCTTCATAATTAATCTCCAATGCTTCATTCATAGGAGTTACCATTGCTGTTAAGATTCTTCCAAATGACATCTAACTCATCCCTTTCTGCCCAATTCTTGCTTTACTCAAACCCCTAATCGGAATTTCTGGTGTAATGTCTGGACTGCCTTCACCATGTCTTCCTTATGAACTAGCACCCAAATCGTAGTGTGTGAATCAGCAGATTGCAAAATTGTCACCCCTGCGTCAGAAAGTGCTTCTACCATATTAGCCATTACACCGGGGACACCCGCAATTCCTGCCCCTACAATAGAAACTTTGGCACAACTGTTAACGACCCCTGGTTCAAAGCCCATATTTATCAAGATGTTAATGGCTTTGGACGCCACCTCATCTTGAATGGTATAAAGCACGGCTTCAGGTTGTACACTGATGAAGTCTACACTAATATCGGCAAGTGCCATCGCTTTAAAGATTCTTTTATCGGTAAGGTGTTTCTCTTGAACATCCCCTGTTAAAACCCGAATTTGCGTGACATTCGGCGTATGAGCAATTCCAGTAATTATTCGATCAGAGGTAATATCCGTTCCTACTCCTCGATCTGGATACATATTAGTAACCAATGTCCCGGGTGCTTCCGAAAAGGTTGATTTGATTCTGAGTGGAATGTTTCGTTGCATTGCTATTTCAACAGCACGTGGATGTATGACTTTGGCGCCTTGGTAAGCCATCTGACAAATTTCATTATAAGTGACGGTATTTATTGTCCGTGCATCGTCAACAATTCGAGGATCTGCCGTCATAATTCCCTCAACATCCGTGTAAATATCTATCGCTTCTGCTTTCAGAGCAACCCCTAGGGCTGAAGCCGTCGTATCACTGCCTCCTCGTCCAAGGGTCGTAATCTGACCGTCTTCTGTTATGCCTTGAAAACCAGTAACGACTACTACTTTGCCCATTGCTAATTGCTCTAGAATCCTACCAGGCTCCACCCGTACAATCCGAGCATCCCCAAACTCCCTATCAGTAATAATACCTGCTTGCCCTCCTGTAAAAAGGACCGCTTCAAACCCTAAACTAATCAATGTGCTTACTAAAATAGTCCCAGAAATTACTTCCCCACAACTCAACAGAAGATCTAACTCACGTTTTGGTAAATCAGGACATATCTCTTTTACCATACTCACAAACGTATCCGTTGCATAGGGGTCCCCAGAACGGCCAATTGCAGAAACTACGATAACCGGAGAATATCCACTATGAATGGCCTCTGAAACTTTGGAGGTCACACTTGCTCGGCGCTCTGCCGTTGCAACGGAGGTTCCTCCAAACTTCTGTACGAGAATTCTCAACCCCTTCACCCCTCTTTTCGATGCACGATGTTCGATGCTCGATATTATAACCCCACGGGCCTCATCTATTGTACCTCAGGACACTGAACCTCACCTTTAAACTTCGGATTCCCAATCTGGAATCCAGACATCGCACCTTAGTGCCTCGAACTCCGAGACTTCGTTCTTAGATCCTCTTACTTTGGACCTCAAATTTCGATCTTCAGACTTCGAACTTCGAACTTCGCACATCGCGCCTCGAGCATCGATTAAAGTAGTAGCTCCGCGATTTGTACAGCATTCGTTGCTGCACCCTTACGAATTTGATCTCCAACCACCCACATATTAAACCCTTGAGCGATCGAATAATCTTTTCGCAAGCGTCCCACATAGACTTCATCTTTATCCGAACTAAACCACGGCATTGGATAACGGTCATTCGCTGGATCGTCATCAACAATGACCCCCGCAGCGTTGTTTAACGCCTCTCGGATTTCTGTGACACTGACTAACCGATCTGTTTCCACATTAATGGACTCCGAATGACTACGGAAAACTGGTACCCGAACAGTCGTTGCTGTAATAGCCATATTAGGTGCGTGGAAAATCTTTTGTGTTTCCTTGACCATCTTCCACTCTTCTTTGGTATAGTCCCCTTCTCCAAATACATCGATGCGTGGAATAAGGTTGAAGCCGATTTGATAAGGGAAAACACTGGACGTAAGTTCTCCCCCCCCTGACCAAGCCTTAACCTGTGTTTCCAGTTCTTCAATGCCTTCTCGTCCCGCTCCGGACACGGCTTGATAGGTAGACACAACCACTCTGCGAATTCCTGCTAAATCGAAAATTGGCTTAAGGGCAACTGCCATGATAATCGTTGAACAATTAGGATTCGCAATAATTCCCTTATGCCACTTTACATCCTCGGGATTAACTTCAGGTACTATAAGAGGTACTTCTGGATTGAGCCGAAAAGCGCTACTATTATCAATTACCACGGCCCCACTAGCCACGGCGGAACTCGCATATTCTGTACTTGCCGATCCACCTGCAAAAAGCGCAATGTCGATGCCCTTAAAGCTTTCGTGGGTTGACTCCTGAACCTCAAGCTGCTGGCCCTGCCATGAAATCAACTTCCCTGCTGAACGCTTTGTCGCCAACAGTCTCAATTCCTGAACTGGAAAATTTCGTTCGGCCAGAATCTTAAGAAACTCTTGTCCTACTGCGCCCGTGGCGCCAACAATTGCTACATTTGGCATTCCTTTGTTCCTCCTTAAATATGCCGCTGTTTTTGTGGGAAGGGAACCCCGCCGCTCAAGCAAGGCCCCACTTCACACACTAACTATTTCACTACAGATAATCCAAAAGCACCGGTTGTATTTGTCTTCCATCACAAGCCATCAAGATGGTTTCCGGCACCTTATCCATATGTGCAACGAGGGAATTTGCTTTTACTTGCGGATTGTCTTGCCCAAACGGCACCAAATAAATATTTTTTGTTATGAGTAGTGTCCCGATATTACGCGCATTGAGCCCTAGCCCGTCATTAGTGGAAATTGCCAAAACAACTGGTTTTTGATTACGAAGATGTGATTTTGCTGCCATGAGCACTGGAGTATCAATGATCCCATTGGCTAGCTTAGCCAAGGTATTTCCGGTGCAGGGAGCAATAACCACACAATCAAACATCTTCTTGGGCCCAATGGGCTCGGCCTGAGGAATTGTACAAATCGGCTCCCTCTGAGTGATATCCTGGAATTGATGCTTCCACTCCTCAGCTTTTCCAAATCGTGTGTCCATACTATCAACGGAATAAGAGATGATCGGCGTCACCACTGCGCCTTCATCCACCAGTCGCTTCATAACCTTTATAATTTCACTTAATGTACAATGTGATCCTGTCACAGCGAACCCAATTTTCAACCCGTCAAACTTCATCTCTTCACACCTCCACTAAAGACTGAACCGTTACATTCATCGTGGTCAAGTGACGGAGAATAAGTTGCGGATAGATTTGAGCAAGAATTCGACCAGCCGTTTTGGGAGCTACAATACCTGGGAGGCCTGGAGCCAGAAGTGCTTTTATGCCAAGCATCTGTGCATATTCAAAATCTGTTCCTCCTGGAATAGACGCCAAGTCCACAATGACTGCGTCTCGTGCCACCTTTTCTAACATCCCCCGATCTAAAATAAGATGAGGTACGGTATTGAAAATCAGTTCCGCACGTCCAATCTTATCCTCAAGATCCGAAAAATGTACAGCATGAAATCCCATTTCAACCGCACGTGCTAAATCATAAGACTTTCGAGCAACCCCTGTCACATGTGCTCCAATCCCTTGTAACATTCGCGCCAAAGTCCAACCGCACCGACCTAAACCTAAGACCATGCTTTCACTGCCGTGAATCGTAATGGTTGTGGCCTCCATAGCCATTTGAATGGCCCCTTCTGCGGATGGTATGGAATTAAGGATCGTAATTTCATGTAGGGTATTGGTTTCTACCAGCTGAATTCCCATCTTTTCTGCGACTGACTTCAAAGCCGGCCGCGCGAAACCTATGATTAGTGGAACACGTGCTGGAATCGCTTGAAGTACTTCTTTGTTTAGTACGATGGGTTGATCAGAGTATTTGGCTTTGACTACCCCACGTTCATCCGTGCCGAACATTGGAAAAAGTAACACATCTACTTGGCCCACTGCCTCTTGCAGTGAAGACGCAAGCGTCAAACCCGGAATGGGGAAAGCCTTTTCGAATCCGACCCCGACTATGTATGCTCCAAGTTTTTGTAGTTCGGGAATTAAATATAGTTCCCGATCATCCCCTCCTATCACGGCTAAACGAATTCCTTTCAGACCCGCACTCATCTTTATGCCCCCTTTGAGACAGTGTCCCTTTGACTACTATCCATTATATGAGGGAATGAGGGCAGCGGTTACGCGGGATATTACTTAATCTAGGAAATTCTCTAGTCCGATGACTAGATTAGTCAACTCGGAGGCCTTACGAATACCTAACATCACCCCCGGCATGTAGGTTTCTCTTGAAAACGCATCATGTCGGATTGTTAGAGCCTGACCTATCCCTCCAAACAAAACTTCTTGGTGGGCAATTAACCCAGGCAAACGCACAGAGTGAATATGGATCCCTCCAATATCCGCGCCACGGGCCCCTGAAATTTTCTCATACTCATTCGGATGCCCTTGAACCATGGGTTTGCGGACTTCTAGGATCCCTTCAGCCGTTTTTAAAGCTGTACCTGATGGCGCATCTAGTTTTTGGTCATGGTGCAATTCAATAATATCCACATGTGGAAAGTATCTGGCCGTTTCCTTGGCAAATCGCATCATCAAAATCGCCCCAATCGAGAAATTCGGAGCAAAAAACGCTCCTACCCCTTCTTTCTCTACAAGGGCACGAACCTCTTCAAGTTCAGATTCATCCAATCCAGTCGTTCCAACCACTGGAACTACTCCTGCCAAAATTGCCGTTTTAGAGTTTTTCAAAACCGATTGAGGATTTGTAAAATCCACTAAAACATCGGAGCGTGTGCCAATCAAGATTTCTCGATCTAGTGGACCGGTAATATCTAATCCAACTCGCGGTGCCCCTACGACAAACCCGACATCCATCCCAAGATGTCGTGTATCCGATGCTCCGACCAATAGGAGATCTTCTTGTCTTAATAGAGTCCGGATCACTTCCTGACCCATTTTCCCACTGGCTCCAGCCACAAAAACTCGAATTTTCTTCAACGGGAATCCCTCCTGCGATGATAAGGCAAAAACCCCGTTGCATAATGCAATGCGGGGTTACAGCTTTTCCATTCATTTTATTGGGTAACCCGTCCTCTGTCAAATTGAATCTTAACGATTTTTTTCAAATTTATTGGGCAAATCAATAATCATGACCTCAAAACCAACTTTTTTAATACTTTGCCAAGGTATTACTAATATTTCCCGTTCTCGTTCTCCTCTGGAACCCCAAATACTTGAAAATCCTCCACGGGAAGTAAGGATGATTGCTTCAACCGACCCGTTTAAGGAAATATCCAGATCAGCATCTCCCACCAAGCCGAGTTTTGCTCCATCATACAAATTAATGATCTCTTTGCCAGCAAGATCACTTAAGAGCATCCTTTTTCCCTCCCTATTTTCGTAGTCTTATCCAAACACTCAATATAAAAGGTTGCAAAATAGCTAATAATAAGGAAATGACAGCCAGCGGTTCGACAAAAAAGATCGAATCACTCCACCAATTTTCTGGGATTTTCAGGAAGGAAAACAATAGTTCCAGCGAGAGGTAAATACCTCCTGCGGTACCCACTAATTGACTTAAAGCAGTGGCTAGTTGATTTGATGGTCGCTGAGACCGCCACATCATCATATACTTTCGCTTCCTTACCGAAATCACTATACCCATGACCAGAAATACTATTCCAAGGGCTTGCATTTTCACTC
>CAKMJS010000148.1 GCA_927405585.1 uncultured Desulfosporosinus sp. | reverse complement strand
TTATTCAACACCAAACATATCAATAATAGGCTTTTTAAAGACTGACCATTCGTTCGTATTAGGATCCCACTTCATATTAACAAAGCAGTGCCAGTTAGCTTCGTCAATTGTAGGACGGTCTGTTCTGAAGTAGTATCCAGGCCAACGAGTTTCTTCACGGAACGTTACAGCGCGAAGATGGGATTCAGCCTGCCATAATCTGTGCTTGTTTTCCCAAGCTCTCAACAGCTCATAGAGATCTCTTGCAGCGATTTTTTCGGAGTCTTCTTTGAGGAATTCGAATAATTCAGAAGCACGTGTCAAGGATGCTGTATTGAAGTTAAAGAATACGTTAGCTCCTCCAACATACTCGTCCATCAGCTTTTGTAAGCGATACATAAACTGCTTAGGCATAATGTAGGCGGGGTTAACTTCACAATCTGTAGTGAAGCCTTTGTTCTCTTCAAAAATTTCAAGTGGCTTGACGATTGCTGCTTTCACTGCTTCAATAGCCGCAGGATCAGCTTCCGTCAAGGTGTTGTTCTCTAAGATATACTTGATCGCTGATTTAGCGGCGATACGTCCTTCAGCATGTGTACCTGACGAGAACTTGTGAGGACAAGCTCCTGTGGCGTCTCCAGCTGCAAACAATGCAGGAACGGTTGTCATTTGGGAATATCCCCAGAAATAGTCTGTTCCAGCAGAAAGGTCTTCTGGCCCAGATACCCAAGCACCAGAGGCTCCTGAGTGGGAACTGATAAAGTATGGCTCTGTTGCTGCGATTTCTGACGATCTAGCTTCTGGCTCAACGTTTGTAGCAGCCCATAGTAATGCTTGCGCAATCGTCATATCCAAGAAATCTTCCCAAGCTTCATTCTCAAGCTCTTTCATCTTTTTCTTGAAGGCTTTTGCATCATCTTCATATTTTCTAGCTAAGTTAGCAATCGCTTCCTCTGTTCTCATGAAGAGAGGTCCTTTGCCTTCTTGGATGTCTAACAAGCCTAGGTAATTACGTAAATTGGCTGGAATCGGACGTGCTGCACCATATTTGCCCCAGTTGTCTAATTCTTTTACACGGGTTTCCATGTAGTTTTCGCCCAATGCATTGGTTGCACGGGATTTGAAGAGTAAGAACCAAGCTCCAACTGGACCATAGGCATCTTTAAAACGAATCGGGACGAAACGAACTTCTTGACAAGTCATTTCTGCTCCGGCTTTCATTGTGAAGTATGCAGAAGAACCTGTGGAGAACGGAGGATACCAAGAACGGCCTGCGCCTTCACCAGTCGATTTAGGTTTGAAGACTCCAACAGTACCACCCATAGCACATAAGGTTGCTTTTGCTTTGAAGACATAGATTTTGTTCTCACGAACGCTAAATCCTACTGCTCCTACGCATTTGCCATCTTTCATGAGGGGCTCAGTGATAAATACTCTCTCATAAATGTTTTCTTCACCTAAAGCATTCTTAGCAGCTTCAGCAACGATCACTTTATAAGATTCTCCACTGATCATCAGTTGCCAGCGACCTTCGTGAACATATCCGCCCTCTTCATCTTTCCATAATGGAAGTCCCCATTTTTCGAAGAGATGAACGGAGCTATCTACGTGACGGGCAATGTTTGCGACTAAGTCATCACGGGCTACCCCCATGAGATCCGTTTTTACGTATTTTACATAATCTTCAACCGTGTTTTTCCCTTTAGCAAGTCCTACATAAAGGTTAATAGCTGACAATCCCATTCCCACTGCACCGGAACGTGGCATGGATGCTTTATCGACTAAGGTTACTTTAAGTCCATTTTGTTTTGCCCAGTAAGCTGCTTCGACAGCTGCGCCACAAGATCCCATTCCTCCTCCAATGATGAGAAGGTCAGTTGTTACTTCTACTGTTTCAAAGTTGATTGGCATTGATTTAAACCTCCCTATTTATTCCCTTATTCACAAACAAGAGCTTACTTTTTATATGTCCAGATTGGCATATGCATTGAAGCAGGTTCGGTATACAGTTCTTGGCTGTTAATGTCTGTGGTAATTTCATAACCGCCATCAGGAACAGCGGAACCTTCTTCGGTCGTACGAATTGGGAACTTGAAGCGTTTGGTCATGCCGTTACGGAATTTAACAGTCCACATAATGCTGTCTGATCCACGAAGTGGTACTACCGATGCTCCTAGTGGTACAAAGTCAGCATAGCCGCGAACGTCCATTGCTTGTTGAGGGCAAGCTTTAACGCAGCAGAGACACTCCCAACATTGGCTAGGATCTAGGTTTGTAGCTTTCATTGCTTCTTTGTCGAGCATCATCAGGTCATTTGGGCATGCATACATGCAAGCTGTTTTGTCCTGACCTTTACATCCGTCACACTTTTCTGCAATTACAAAACTTGGCATTGTTTAACCTCCATCATTCATATATTTTTGAAACTAAACTAAAGAAAATTTTCTTTAGTTTAGTTCACAAACAAAAGGATAATTATTTAGAAGCGTAATATTTGAGCAGAATTTGTAAGACCTCTGGACGACTGAAATTGCTTGGTGGAACTTCGCCTTTGCCTAACATAGCTCTCAGCTTAGTACCACTGATTTTCAGATGGTCTTCTTTACCGTGTGGGCAGGTTTTTTCTGTCGTCATGCCATCGCATTTTGAACAATGCATAGCTGCAGTAACTCTGATAGGCTGGCAGAGAAGTTCGCCTGGTTTGAATGTGTCAAAGATTTCTTGAGCCTGGTAAGCGGTATAATAGTCGCCCACACCAGCGTGATCGCGGCCGACCAGAATGTGGCTGCAACCAAAGTTTTGGCGGAAAATGGAGTGAAGAATAGCTTCGCTAGGTCCTGCATAACGCATTTCCATTGGATAAACCTTCATCACTGCATTTTTTTCATTGAAATAATTCTTTAACAAAACTTCATAGCATTCCAGACGTGTTTCAGCCGGAATATCGCCCTCTTTAAGTTTTCCAACGATAGGGTGAATGAACAGTCCATCACAAACTTCATTACCCATTTTGCATAAGAATTCATGCGAACGATGTAATGGGTTACGGGTTTGGAAAGCTGCAACAGTTGCCCAACCCTTTTCATCGAACAATGCTCTTGTTTGAGCAGGAGTTGCGTAATAATCGCCGTATTTAGTAGCGTATCCGAGTTGGCTAAATGTGACTAACGAACCACCAACGTTGATATTCCCTTGAGCCATAACTTTTATAACGCCGTCATGAGCAGCATCGTCTGTGAAGAACACAGCTTTGCATTCCTTAACTTTGTCATACGTGTATTTATCATTTACCGTTAAGATACCGCAATAGGTATCGGTTTCATCATCAACTAAAGCTACTTCCATGCCAATTTTGAGAGCTTCTGCTTGCTCTTCAGTGACAGAAAGTGTGATTGGCAGAGGCCAAGCTAAGCCATTAGTCAAGTGTTTGGTTTCAACAACACTTTCGTAATTTGCTTGATCCATGTAACCTGTTAATGGGCTAAATGCACCCATTCCGATCATTAAGAGGTCAGAAGTTTCTCTGGAAGTCATGCGAATCACCGGCAATGTTTTTGCTTTGGCCAAAGCCTCAGCGCGTTGTGATTCTGGGAGTAATACAGGTGTTAATTTTCCGCCATGTGGTGGTACTAATTTAGACATGTTATAGTCCTCCTCTATTTTAGTTTGCATATGTGAGTCTACGAACGGACTAGTGTTGCCAGGGTCCTCAATACTTTAGCTGGAAAAGACACAGCGTAATAGAGTCTCCGGCATCCCCCCTTTCAACACACCTTGTACTTTATTTAACCAGATCATTCAGTCAAACCCAATATCTAGAGGCCTTGTGTAGGATTCATAGTTTCCTACTAGACCTTAGGTTGGCTAGCTGTACATAAGAATTCGGACAATTCCATAACTTGGAGTACGTCTCCCTTTTCTAGACCTGCGCAGGCGTCCTCAAGCATTGTAATGCAGTAAGGGCAAGCTGTGACTAGAAAAGGGAGACGTACTCCAAGTTATGGAATTGTCCGAATTCTTATGTACAGCTAGCCAACCTAAGGTCTAGTAGGAAACTATGAATCCTA
>CAKMJS010000147.1 GCA_927405585.1 uncultured Desulfosporosinus sp. | reverse complement strand
CATTGTATTACATCAAAAAATCCTTAGAATGACCGATAATACTGGCATTCAGGGATTTTTTTAATTGTCAGAATTTTTCATTGTCGACCCCAGCTAGAGGGGCCGCGATCACACGCTCCGACGCCTATGCGGTCGTCGTAGTCGTGGGCGCAGTGTTTATGACGCTATACCAGGGCTCGATTACCACTATCTGGAACAGCATTGTCAGCAAGATTACCGGCTTACTAAGCTAAATCGTCAAAAACTCAAAAGACCATTGAGGCATGGGGGTAGAATTCCCCCTTTTCCTTTGAAACCCAAATCCAAAAAATAAATGATTATGGAGGTATTTATATTATGTTGAGAACCTTGAGAAACAAAATGCAGTTAGCGAGCTTGAAGGCAAGGAAGGTATTGACCAATCCATCCGGTGACCAAATGACGGGCTGGTTGATTGTGGTGCTGATCGTCGTAGTTGTGGGCGCAGTGTTTATGACGCTATACCAGGGCTCGATTACCACTATCTGGAACAGCATCGTCAGCAAGATTACCGGCTTATTGAGCTGATGGCAGACGCAACAGGCATATCCGCTCATGCGGGAGGTGTGAAAAGTCAGATGAACAGGCAGTACCGGGGCATAGGGGGGAGATTTTCTCCCCTCTTGCCTTTATCTGACAGAAGGGGCAGCTCCTACTACGACCTGATTATTAAGACCTTTATAATCATCACGCTGCTGGCAACAGTGCTGTCCTTTCTGAGCATTTTTACCACGTATTTGAACCTTAACCATATCTGCCGCCGGGTGGTCCGGGAGGTTGAACTGGAAGGGCAGGTATCGGATACCGTCTATGATGTGTTTTACAAGCTAAAAGAGCAGACCGGCCTGTCGCCGGAAATGATCATCGAAGATGTTGCTTACTGTGACGAGCAGAACCAAAAAATCCAGTTAAGGGATACCTTTACTGTGGATATGGAGTACAACCATGTATTCACCATTTTCAGACCTTCTTTCGCGCCACCCGTCCAGATTATTATACCCATGAAAGTGAGGATTGCAGGCATGTCGGAAAAATACTGGAAGGTCCCGGACTGACAAAGAAAACTACAGGGGGGAGGCGTATTTGTGTGGAAAAAGCCCTGCGAATCCTAAAAAGTCAAAGAGGGGACACCATATTTTTCATTTTTATCATCGTGTTTGTTATCATGACCCTTTCAGCCATCATCATCGAATATTTCCGGCTCGAAAGCCTGTACCAGCAAGTGGAATATGAATTGCAGCGCGGAGTAAATACGGCGGTGGAATATGCCATCCTAGACGAATACCGCAGGGATGACACCGCAAAAATGGACACCTCCATCGCGGAGCAGGAGCTGTACGACTATTTTAACCAAAACATGAAACTGGACCAGGAGAATAACAAATACTCCGACAACAGGTTTGTATACCAGCTTAAAATACGGACCTTCTCGGCTGCGGAAAGCCCGCCCCGCCTCACCATAGAGGGCTGGATTGGAACCCGCAGCATCTTCAACTTTTTAACGGGAGAAATACGGCTGCCTTTTACCATATCCAGCAGCAACAGCCGAATTGATTAAGGAGGTCCCAATGAAACGAAAAGCATTATTTGCCCTGCCCTTTATGTTGCTATGCTTTATGCTGCTGTCGGTAAATGCCTATGCCATGACGGACAGCGACATAGAGATAACGGTAACGGCTCCGGTAGACAGCCTGGCCAGCGAAAACGGTGTGGTTGCCGTGGAACAATTCCCCGCCCAGGTGAAAATCGACACCATCGCAAAGGTGGGTACAATAACGGATGTTCAAGCAACATACAAGGGTAAAACTCAGGCGATTTCTCCAGGCTACATTTTAACCATAGAAGATAAAGCCGACTGCGGAGCGTACACCATCACCGCAAAAACGGACAAAGGCGCCGTCCTTACTGTTACGGCTAATGTGGTGTTTCAGGTAAGGGCCGTCTATGACATCCGTTACCGCACTACAGCCATGAATATAAAGGAAATCTATGAGGGCGACAAGCTGATAAAGTCTTTCCCCACGCCGCAGCGCATTCGGCTGGAAAACGCAAATACCGTTGCCGAGGATGAAAAGGAGCGAATAGCAGGGCTGATCGGCAGGAGCGACGGTAAAACCTATACGCTAAAGGGCAGCCTGGTGGTGGAAATTCACAATTTTACAACGGGCAAAATTTATGGTGCCTATGACACGGACGAAAATTTTGACCGTCTCACCTCTGGCTACGGCTGGACGCCCAAAGCCCTGATTGCCTTTGAAACTATGAGAAACATGGCGATTTCCTATCAGGCACCCGTAAAGCTTGATATCGAAGCTGCTTGGTGCGATGAAAAAAAGCAGGAGATTTACGGAAAGCTCTTGGCACAGGACAAGGGAGTGCCAGAAGTTCTCTACCCTTACCAGACCACCTCCGTCACCTTTTCCAAGGAGGACATCCCCCTGTCCCGTAATTATATTTACCTGGGGCTGGAATGGGATTACACCCCAGAGGCTGCCGGGTATGCTGACGGAGAAAGCAAGACCCAAACCAGCATTACCCAACAAATCAATTACAAAATCCCCGCAGCAGACTTCTATTTTAAATTCAAAAAGCAGGATGCCGCCGACCTTTCAGCCGTGATTAACGCTCCTGCCACGGTGTATCGGGGCGACAGCTATTCCTTTAACGTGACCTTTACCAACAATGGAATCCAACCGGCCTATGACGTACCACTCAAAGGACAGGTGGATGACGACCTGATGAAAGAAATTCCTGAAATGCAAGACTTCTCACCCGATGAGAGCAAAACCTACACCATCCAGCGCAAGGTCGACACCTCTGCCGGTGTGATACACCTGTGGGCCAATATCGGCGTGCCGGAGGGCTTCATCGACGGCAATCTTACCAACAACACGGCCATTGCGGACATCCAGGTGGTTGAGAAACCTGCACCGGAGCCTTCAAAAACCCCTGAACCCAAAGACAACCCGCAGCAGCCCGATAACCCCGTCCCACCGGAGGATACCCCTCCCGTCTCTCCAAAGCTGTGCGATCTGTCCACAGGTATCCTTGCGCCGCCCACGGTCTATGAGCATGAGAGCTACAGCTTTACCGTGAGCTTTACCAACCAATCCGACACGGAACTGACAAGTGTGGTATTGAAGGGAACGAACAACGAGGCCGCTTTGATGCAAATCCCCAAAACTTGCGACTTCAAAGCCCAGGAAACAAAATCGTTCACTATCACGGCCACAGCGGGAAGCAAGGGAGAGGTATACAACTTGTGGGCCAATATTGGAGCGCCGGACGGCTTCCGGGATGAAAACCCGGTCAACAACACCGCAGTTTCAAAAATTACGGTGGTGGCAAAATCCTCCGGCGACCCGACAGACCCCGGCAATCCACCCGATAACCCCGATAACCCATCGGACAATCCCGATAATCCCAACAATCCACCGGACGGTCCTGACACCCCCGATAATCCGCCCGACAATCCCGATAATCCAACTGACCCGGAGGTACCGACGAAAATGCCCTGTGACGTATGGACAAACCTTTCCAGTCCGCCTATGGTCTATGAGCAGGAGGAATACAGCTTTACCGCGTATTTTGCCAATTCCACGGACAAAGCGCTGTCAGGAGTGAGGTTAGACGCTTCCATCAACGGCAGCCCGGTTTCAACTGTGCCGTCCCAGGCGGATTTTAAAGCCTATGAGAAAAAGGTGTTCCTTGTTAAAGCCACAGCGGGAGAAAAAGGGGCAACTATCCATCTGTCAGCGCAGATAACACCGCCTGCGGAATATAGGGATACCAATCCAGGCAACAATCTGGTTACAGCGGAGATTATGGTATTGGAACGTCCCTATGACCTGGATGTGCAGCGCATCACGCCCGACCAGTACAAGGAGCAGCAGACGGTCATTACGACCATCAAGGTATCCAACAAGGGAAGCCAGGACTTTACACCCGGAAAACAGGTCATTGTCCTGTTGGAAATCCCCGAACTTGCTTTGTCGAAGCGTGTGGATGCAGTTGTGATGGAACAAGACACCTGGAACGTTGTGGCGGTTAAATGGGATACTCCGAGCGTTCAGGCCGATAAAAACATTACCCTGGTTGCCACCATCAACCCCGACCGGACTTTGAACAATGAAAGCTCCACCAACAACAATACTTATACCCAACGGGCTGTTATCAAAAACGTGACCTATGATGAGCCGGAAGAAAGCAGAACCATCCCGGTGCCGCCACAAAGAAGCGACCAGCCGAAAGTCACCTGGTGGGAGCAGCGCTATGAAAGCGGTCAATTTGTATGGCAGCAGTTTTACGCGGAGCTGAAAGTCACTGCCACGCTGGACTACGACACGAAAGCAAAGGGCTATCTCAAGTCGGGCTATGGCTTTTCCATCAACGTCACGACCACCGTGGACACCAATTATGACAGGCCGGAGCTGATTACCGTGCCGCAGACGGCGGAGGTATACCTGCCGCAGTACCGCTATGAAACAGCTATCCCTCTGATGACCGACGGCACGAATCATTTTACCTTCCGGGAAAACCCAAGCTCACCCTTTAAATATAAGAAACAGTACGTGCCGGTGTGGTTCCCTGACAACAAGGACTATATTGTGCAGCTTCTTGTCACCGATGTGCATACGCCTGGAGGAACACTATCCAAATGGATTACCGGAGGGGAGCTTAAAATATTCGTGGTTGACAGCATGTATTCCGATGATGTCACCACAGGGAGTTGATAAATATGCTGCTTTGTGCCGTTCCCATCCTGTGGGCAGCAGTATCGGATTATAGGAAGCGGATCATCCCCGATTGGACCTGGATTGCGGTCCTTCTGATCGGCGGTGTATCCGCTTTTCTTTTTAATACGCCGTATATTCCCTTGCTGGAAAGGATTCTAGGACTTCTGCTGCCCGGCGTGAGCCTGTTGTTTTTTGCCGTCAAATATGGCGGCGTCGGAGGCGGCGATATCAAGCTGACGGCGGCAATGGGCTTTAGTTTCGGGTTGTGTGGTCTTGTAGTCATCCTCTTTTTCGCGCTTCTTCCCGCCTGCCTCTACGCAAAAGCGACAAAGCAAAAGAGCGTACCCCTGGCCGTATTCTTGTGTGTGGGTTTTTTCGCCTATGTCGGCCTTACCTTTTACTAATGCGAATGATGTTTTGAAAGTATTATTAGTGTTGCTGATTGCGGCATTCACAAAGCTCATCAAGCTGGCGGCCAACCTTTTTAACGGTTCTATGGAGGTTTCTCCTTCGGAACTGATAAACACGCTGGATGATGAAAACTTTGAGCTGGCGATGCAAGCCATTTTTTTCAGACGTACCGGCTGCCATGTCCGGGATTTGCTTCCTGCGGTGGAGGCGGTTCCTGAACTGGAACAGGAAGACGACGAAGAAATGGAGAGGTACTAAAGCCTTAATGTCTAAATTGCCAATAGAAAAGACGAACGACTTTTTACGCTGAAAAGAAAGGGGTATGAAATGGACAATGTATCGAGGCTTGATCTGGAGGCTATGCGAAATGTTGATATACGCACGGTTGATCCGGCTACGCTGGTGGACATCTGCGCTGTGAAAATAGACAAAAATCTGCCTCAATCTGAAAGGGTCAGGGACTTTATCCGTCAAATCAAAAATCCTTACTGCTACAAATGCGGCAAGGCGATTGTCAAGGTAAGCTTTTCAGATACCACTGCGACATTGGAAGACCGGCTGGAGCATTATTTAAAATCATTGTAGGAGCCTGAAATGAAAATTTGCAATTTGATGGCAAAGCTTTTGGAATTCAATCTGGACGCGTGGTTAGATTTATGCTATCATCAAGCATAAATAGGCATTTAAAATCGGTGGCGCCCGGTTGTTGAAAGTTTTTGCTGATGAACTTCAACAATCAGGAGGCTACTATTATGGAAAACTTAACAGGCAATAAGATTTTCAATGCTGCGATCTACGTCCGCCTTTCCAAAGAGGACGGTGACAAGGTTGAGAGCGACAGCATTGTAAACCAAAAAGATTTGATCCGGGATTACCTGAAAGGTATGCCGGATATTTGTGTTTGCTCGGAACGGGTGGACGATGGTTATTCCGGTGTGAATTTTGAACGTCCCGACTTTCAGAAAATGATGGAAGAAGTAAGGGCAGGAAAAATCAACTGCATCATTGTCAAGGACCTGTCCCGTTTCGGCAGGAACTTTGTGGAGGCCGGGCGGTATATCGATCAGATATTCCCCTTCCTCGGTGTGCGTTTTATCGCCATCAACGACGGTTACGACAGCTTTTGCGGCAGGTCATCCTCCGACAAGATACTGATTCCGTTTAAGAATTTGGTAAACGACGCCTATTGCCGCGACATATCGGTCAAAATCAGGAGCCAGCTTGAAATCAAACGCAAAAAGGGCGATTTCATAGGCTCCTTTGCCGTATATGGATATCTGAAGGCGCCGGGCGACCGGCACAGGCTGATGGTGGACGAATATGCTTCCACGGTTGTGCAGGATATTTTCAAGTGGAAGCTGCAAGGCATCAGCCAGCAGCGTATAGCCAACAGGCTCAATGAAATGGGGATACTGTCCCCTATGGAATACAAACGCTCCTGCGGGATGAACTACAAAAGCGGATTTCAAACCAACCCCAAGGCTAAATGGACTGCCGTTTCGGTGGGGCGCATCCTTCGCAATGAATTTTATATTGGAACACTGGTACAGGGCAAACGGAGCACCCCCAACCACAAAATTCGGACACAGATACTAAAGCCCCAGGAAGATTGGATACGGGTGGAAAACAGCCACGAGGCCATCATTGCTCCGGAGGATTTTCGGGCAGTCAACCGCCTGCTCCTGCGGGATACGCGGGTCGCACCCGCCGAGGAAACGGTCTATTTGTTCAGCGGCCTGATTTTCTGTGGGGACTGCCGCCGGAATATGGTGCGTAACGGCGTTTGCCAAAACGGGAAAACCTACACCTATTATATGTGCGGAAGCAATCGGACGACAAAAGAATGTACTGCCCACCGCATCAGGGAAAAAACGGTGGAACAGGCTGTATTTCAATCGCTGAAAACCCATATTGAAAACATCATCAATGTAGAGCGTATTCTGCACTATATCAATACCCTGCCCTTTCAGCAGAACGAAGTCAAAAAGATTGACGCCCAGCTTGTCAAAAACCGGGAAGAAATCGAACGCTGCAATTTACTAAAGGCAAGCCTGTATGAATCCATGATCAGCGGTGTACACAGCAAGACCGAGTATTTGGAAATGAAAGAAATGTACGAAGGCAGACGGAAGGACGCCTTCGCCGCCGAAGCACGGCTCCAGAAGGAAATCGACGCCATCCTGGGTTTTCAGGGCGACAAATGCCAATGGATCGAGCGGTTTAAACAGTACAGGGACATTACTGAGCTGACAAGGGTAATCGTCGTAACACTCATTGACAAAATCCTGGTCCATGAGGGGATGCGCGTTGATATTCACTTCAAGTATCAGTATGATTTTGACCGGATGGTGGAAACCATCGGGAATGTAAACCGGATACAGCCCATTCCTATGCTCCTGCCGACAAGGGAGGCGATGTAAATGGCGAGAAAAAGCAGAGTATCCGCCATTGCCGCCGACACCATGCTTGTGCAGCAGCTTGAAAAAGTCTATAGCACGGGGATTTACGTGCGTCTTTCCGTAGAGGACAACAACCGCAAAGAGGACAGCGATTCCATCGAAATGCAGAAGTATATGCTGCAAAAGTATGTTAATGGGCAGCCGGACATGCGTATATACTCCCTTTACTGCGATAACGGACGAACCGGCACCAACTTTGAACGCCCCGAATTTGAACGGCTGATGGACGACGTGAGAGCCGGAAAAGTGGATTGCATTGTGGTGAAGGATTTGTCCCGTCTCGGCAGGAATTACATTGAAACCGGCCACTATATGGAAAAGATATTCCCGTTTCTCGGTGTGCGCTTCATTGCCGTGAACGACGGCTACGACAGCCTGACCGGTCAAAACGGGAACGACCTTATCGTTTCGCTGAAAAACCTGATCAACGATATTTATGCCAAGGACATTTCCAAGAAATCCGGTTCAGCGTTAGCGATGAAGCAAAGAAACGGCGAATTTATCGGGGCGTATCCTCCCTATGGCTACCTGAAAGACAAAGATGACAACCACAGGCTGGTGCCCGACCCCAATACGGCCCACATTGCCCGTCAGATATTCCTCTGGAAAGCGGAAGGCCTAGGAATCAACATCATTGCCCGAAGGCTTAATGAAATGGGAATTTCCTCCCCGGCAAAATATCGTTATCTGTCGGGTATTTTAAAGAAAGAACCTACCGGGAGCGGCGCCATCTGGCAGGGACAGAGCATCAAGCTGATAACCTCCAATCTGATGTATGCGGGGCACATGGCGCAGGGGAAAAGCAGAAAATCCCTGTACGATGGGCAGCCAACCACCATGATTCCGCAGTCTGATTGGGTCGTTGTAAGGGATACCCATGAGCCGATCATTGACGAGGACACCTTTGGCAAAGTGCAAAAAATCAAAGAAGAGCAGAACCGCCTGCGCGTTTCCCTGAACGGGAAATATGCGGACATCTCTAATAAAGAGAACGTGTTCAGGGGCCTTCTTTACTGTGACGACTGCAAAACCAAAATGGTGCGGTACAAGGATGTTTCCAAGGCCGGCTCGGTATGCTACCGCTTTATCTGCCGGGTGTATGCCCAAAACCTTTCCCTGATCTGTACCAATAAATCGGTACGTGAGGATAAGCTGTTTGAATCGGTACATGCCGCCATTCAAAGCCAGATCGACCTAGCGGTGGATATGGAAAGGATGCTGGAAAGGCTCAACCGGCAGGAGGATTTTCAAACGTCGCAAAAAGAAGTTGAAGAAAAAATCAGCGTCACGCGTCGAAAGCTGAAACGCATCACCTTCCTGAAAGGTTCGTTGTTTGAATCCTACACAGACCATCTGCTGTCGGAGGATGAATACTTGTATTCTAAAAAAAGCTACGATGAGGATATCGAACGTCTGCAAACCGAGCTTAATGTGTTGGAACGGGAAAGCATGAACTATGAAAAAACCCTGACCCCTCAAAACGAGTGGATTCAGGCGTTTCAAAAATACAAGGACAAAACGTCCATTACAAGAGAAATGGCCTTGGAGCTGATCCAGTGCATTTGGGTATCTGACTACAACAGTATCGAAATCGTATGGAACTACGGCGACGAATATAAGAAAATCCTTCCTTATAAAGAGGGAGGTGTCTGCAATGGCTAAAAAAGTGGCTCTCTATATACGCCTTTCCTCAGAGGATGAAAACAAAGGCGAAAGCAACAGCATCAAGAACCAAAGGGATTTGCTCTACAGCTACCTTGCTGACCATGTGGAATTTGCGCAGGATGAGATCCTCGAATTTTGCGACGACGGATTTTCCGGCACCAATTTTGACCGTCCTGCCATAAAGCGGCTTCTTGACAGGGTAAAACGAAAGGAAATCCACTGCATACTTGTTAAGGATTTTTCCCGTTTCGGCAGAAATTTTCTTGAGGTATGCGACTACCTGGATCAGATATTCCCTTTTCTCCGTGTCCGGTTTATCGCGGTGAACGAAAATTACGACAGCAGCAAGAGCAACGGGAGTTCTATTGGAATGGATGTGGCGTTTAAAACGCTGATCTATGAGCTTTACAGCCGGGACATCTCCGAGAAAATCCGCAGTGTTCAGCAGGCGAAATTCAAAAAAGGTGAATACCTGTGCGCCATTGCCTTTTACGGCTATGCAAGGTCAAAAGAGAAGAAAAACAGCCTTGCGGTGGACGAACCTGCCGCCGCTGTGGTCAGAAGGATTTTTCAGATGGCATATGAAGGTATCTCTTTCATGCAGATTGCCATCACACTGAATAAGGAGAAGATTCCTTCTCCCCTGATGTACCGCAGGGAAAACCATACCGACAAAGACCGGGGCTGGAAGATTGCAGGAGACCAGACGGTATGGACGTCGGTGGCCATCAGGCGGATACTTTCCGATGAACGCTACACCGGAAAGCTGGTCAGCCGCAAGCGGACAAAGGTGGACATTTCCCTTAAAAAAACTATGACACTGCCGAAAAGCGAGTGGATTGTCGTACCGGACACCCATGAAGCGCTTGTATCAGAGGAAGTGTTTCAAAAGGTGCAGTCTAAGGTCAAGACAAAAAGCATGACTGGCTGGACAAATCAGCCAAAGCACATTTTTTACGGGAAACTGAAATGCGCTCACTGCAACCACAGCCTGCAAAGAAAGCTGCTCCGCAAGGAACCTTATTATCGCTGTGAAGCAGGAATGGCTGCTCAGAACGAGCAATGCCAATCGGTAAAGCTCTACGAACAGACACTTACGCAAACGCTGCTGTTGGCCATAGACGTACAAATCCGGCTTATCCAGTGCAGCCTTTCCCAAGAAGGCCGTTTGGAAAAAGCCGGCGATGCCATCACCAAGCTGCAAAAACAGGTCAAAGAACAGCGTGCCATGCTGGACAAATGGAAGCTTGCTAAGATACTGGCTTATGAGGAATTCTGCGACGGGAAAATCCCGAAGGACAAATACCTGAAACGAAAAGAGGAATATTCGGAAAGCATATTGTCAGCGGAGGCGTTAATCCTCCGCTGGGAGAAGGCGGTTAATCAGGAAAACCTTCAAATCCAGGAAGATACTGAACTGCAAAGCTGTCAAAGGTTTGCCTCTGCAACAGAGCTGACCAGGGAAATGCTGGATGAATTTATTCAAGTCATTCGCGTCTACAACAATGGGGCGATAGAGATTGTTTGGAATTTTAAAGATTATAACAACACCTGTATCCCGCAATGAAAGCGGGATACAGGATAAAGGAGAAGCTGATAAGATGAAATATCGGATAAAAAAGCAGGACAATCGAGCATGGATATATTGCAGGGTAGCCCATCCGGATGATATGGCTTTGAAGTTTCAGCAGGAGCAGATGGCAGAATATGCGAGGAAACAAGGCTGGGAGGTCGTTGGTATTACTGCCGAACAAGGAAGTGGCCTGGATTTTAACCGTAAGGGCTTAAAAGAAGTTATGGAAGCGGTTGAAGCTGAACGAGTAGACATAATGCTGGCAAAAAGTGTTTGCCGGATTGGACGCGATGTATAGACCATGGAATGTGTGGAGTGGATGAACCACTATGGAGTGAAACTGATTACCGCCGACAATGGCGAGGTGAATTTTAAACCGGCTAATGATATAGGTTTCATGTTGACAGTGTAAGAATTTCTGTAATGAACATTTGTGTAGAAAAGCTCCAATATAAGCATATCCTATCGCTTGTATTGGAGTTTTTGTGCATAAAAGCTTTGCCTATAAATTTAAATGTGACTTTATATCTGTAATTTACGAGAGATATTTTGCTTTTTCGGTGAATGCATTGTTTTATTCATTTTTCGATATATAATAAAATATACAGGATTTTCCTCCCGAAGGTTGTTTTTGTGGACTATTTACTGCGAAAGAGGCAGCCGAAAAATGTGGAATCATCGCACGCCGGCGCAGGTGTTATGTGCCCAAGATAAAATTCCCGGTGCTGTCCGTTTTGCCAACACCGTCACTGGTAATACCAAAGGATGCAGTAAAAACTGCTGATGGGAGATAAAAAAGGCAAGTTAGGAGAATAGTTGCAGCTAAACGACCGATGGAGTCGGAGGGGATATTATTGAACGATAACGATTTATGCTTGGAGATTGAAAACATAATTCTCACCAAGCGAGAAGATGATTATTGGGATTTTAAACAAGCACACCACGCAACTCAAAAGCAAAAAATTTGCTGGCGGTGTTCGTCCTAAAATAGAGATGCGCACTCTCGAAATACAAAATCACGAAATAGACGTGCTTATAATTAACAATACGCGGGATACGCCCTATTATCTTATAGAAAATTTTCAGGACAAAGAAAGAAAAGACAGAGTAGTTAGAGCTAATTATATCTATACAAGGGTTTCTTTAAAGAATTATTTGCGCCACCTCTTCCGGTAATAAACTACTTTAGGGGTAATTATAAACTTGTGTTAGTAACACTAAATCGTTATCGGACAAATGGGGCAAGGCCGCCAAGTCCTGCGCGGGTTGGGTCGAATGTCAAGCTCGATTATTTGTCAGTCAAGTAATTTTAAGAGGGTGTATGAGATGTCCGAAAAGGAATATTATGATTTGCTGCTGAGGACCATTCGGCACGGTGATTATAAAGACAGAGAGGAATTATTGCGATTATTAAGAAGTGCTTATATATCGTTTGACCAAACAAGCCAGTTTACAAGAAAAAGTTGGCAGTGGTACGAAAATGTTGAGATTCGCGTTCCTCCAGAATACAAAGGGGAATTAGAAGTTCATTATAAATATTTAGACAAGGTTTGCAATGAAATTTATGCAGAAACCGATGACTACGACATCGGAAATGTTTATATAAAGATTGGGGCAAAAAAGGCTTTTGATTCAACTACTCAAGATGTTTACTTTGAGGATTTACAGAAGCAAATATTAGAACAAATACGTCTTGCACAATTTACGATTTGGATAGCAGTTGCATGGTTCACCGATAGGATTTTATTTCGTGAATTGATTAAAAGGAAAAACGAAGGTTTAAATATTCAACTGATTATTGTAGACGATGATATAAATAAAAACAGTGGATTGGAGTTCGAAAAATATTTCGAGACCCATAGGGTTGCCCCCATGGGTTATTTTGGAAATATTGTTCACCATAAATTCTGTGTTATTGATTTTGAGACTGTAATCCATGGTTCTTATAATTGGACGAAAAAAGCCCAGTACAATAAAGAAACTTTGAGTATTGATGTTAACAGAGAAACAGCCCAAAGGTTTGCCAAAGAATTTATGAAACTAAAACAAGGAGAGTCTGTGTTTTAGCTGTTACTGCATATTTGCAATGCACTGATTAGTATAAGGGTGCGACGTCCTGTCTTACTCTTGCTCCGGGGGCTTCATCAATCCGATAACAGCGTATTACGAACACGTAGTAATATCGTGTGAATGATGTGTCGGGAATGTGCGGTACGGTAGACAAAATTATATATCTTAGAAAGACGGGGGAATAATGGATGCCTGTGTTTAATCAAGCTAGATATCCAGCACCTAGTGATTGGCAAGAATTCCAACGACTTATATGTGACCTTTTTAAGGAGTTTTGGAACGATCCATATGCTCATGAATTTGGGAGTCAGGGACAGCGACAATTTGGTGTTGATATATTTGGAAGCCCGAACGGCGGTCTCAATATTGAGGGCATCCAGTGTAAATGTGTAAATACAATTAGTGAAAATGAGGTTAAGCATGAGTATGAAGACTCAAAGAACTTTGAACCGAAGTTAAGTTGTTTCATCATTGCAACTACTGCTCCCAGGGATACTAAAGTTCAGCGAATGGTAGCCACCTTATCAAGAACCGGGGAGTATAGGTGCGTTGTATTATTCTGGCAGGATATTTGTAACATGCTTTCAGACCATCCTAACGTTCTTAGAAAATACTATTCCGACTTTTTTATTTTCGAAACTGTTGGAGATTCTCCGGGTAAATTGATTAAAGTTGACATAGATACTAATCATTATGAGCTTATGATTTCAAAAATTTCAGAAGCTGATTCCTATTATGGCGGTACAATTTTAGTATGTGATTTATTAAATAGAAAGTGCCAAACATATAGAATAGGAGATCACTGGAACCGTCTTAATGGTTTTGTTGGATATGGGGAATTCGATGCATTTTTAGTAAGTAGTTTTCTAAATGATATTGGAAACGTTGACAGATTATTAAATCTGGGTAGGTCATATTTAGTTTATCAGCCTACTCCGCAACAAATAAATGATTACTTCAATAAAATTGGAAAGGAATAAGAAATTAAGCAGGCTGTCGCCAAACGTAAATTCCTACAAAGATACTGCGTATTAGGCTAATGCGAAGTCTAGATAGAATTGAAATATGGAGGTGTACATATTGTTTTTATCTGAAATCAGCATTCAGAATTTTAGATGTTTCGGAGAAACACTGCAAACAATATGTTTTAATAAAGGCCTGAATGTACTCGTTGGAGAAAATGATTCTGGAAAATCAGCGGTAATTGATGCTATCAAAATTGTACTTGGTACTACAGATCAAGGATGGTATCGTATAGATATTTCTGATTTTCACGGAGAAGATAAGACAAAAGAAATAACGATTAAGTGCAAATTCCAAGATTTGAGCGAAGATGAAAGAGGCGCATTTTTGGAGTGTCTTACATATGAAAATACTACTGACAAGAATAAACCATATCTCTACCTTTTTTGGAAATGTAAATATCTTTCCAATATTACTCCGTCACGTACATCTATCAGTGTCTCAACGGGGTCGACAGGTGAAGGACCATCTCCTGCAGCCGATGCAAGAGAGTTACTGCGAGTAACGTATTTGAGGGCTTTGCGAGATGCCTACAGTGAAATGCAATCGGGTCGTAACTCTCGGCTTTCTCAAATTATCCAGAGTGTCCCAAATCTAAACAGAGGTAATAATGAGTACGCCGAAGGAACAGATCTGCACAGTTTATCAATAACTGGAATAGCAGATTTATCTAATAAACTCTTATCTGATCATCCGGCATTGAAAAAGGCAAACCAAGATGTAACTGACATACTTCAACAAAAAATGCTTCTTAAAAGTGATCATTTGGCCACGCAGCTTGAAGTTGCAGGTTCTAATGCTCTTGAAAATAAAAAACTTTTAACCTTACTTGAAAAATTAGATCTTGCTGTTGATAAAGATGGTAGCCAAAACCAAGGACGTGTAGGGCTTGGAACAAGCAACATAATGAGTATGGCGTGTGAACTGTTACTAAATGACACTAATGCTCAAAACGGTCACAGTTCTTTTTTACTGATAGAAGAGCCTGAAGCACACCTGCACGCACAACGACAATTACGCTTAATACAGTCACTTCAAAATGAAGCAACAGGAGCCGCACATCAGATTATTCTTACCACACACTCCCCACTATTAGCATCTGCCGTAGATTTAGGTAACGTCATAATCATAAAAGGCAGTAAACCGTTTTCTTTAGCAAAAGGAAAAACAATGCTTGCTGAAGATGATTATATGTACCTTGAACGCTATCTCGATGCTACGAAAGCAAACCTGTTTTTTGCAAAAAGTGTAATGATGGTTGAAGGTCCCTCGGAAGACCTTTTGCTTCCAACTATTGCAAAGCTATTAAGCAAAGACCTTACTGAATATGGGGTTTCTATTGTTAATGTACGTAGTACAGGATTAAGACGTTATGCCCGTATTTTCCAAAGAAAAGATGCAAGTGAATCGATAGGAATCCACGTAGCCTGTATAACAGATAGAGATGTCATGCCGGACTGTGCACCTTCTATTTGCATTGATGAAAAATATACTTCTGTTGCAACATATCCTCAAAGACGAAATTGGATAACAGAATCAGAATTAGCTTCTGGTAAAGAGAAGCAAGCTCATTTGAATTTAATAAAAGAAAAAGCTGATGGACAGACCGTTAAGACTTTCGTATCGAACTGCTGGACGTTTGAGTATGATTTAGCATATTCAGGGCTTTTGAATGACATGCTCGTTGCTTTAGTTAAAGTAAGGTATGAGCCTCAAAATCAAACTAAGAAGTTGCAAGAAATAAGTGATAAAATAGATTCGTTGAAATTGCCAGACGAAAAGGCGGCATATTTTTACAGCTATTTCTATGATGGATCAACGTCAAAAGCAGAATTTGCACAATGTTTAGCCGCAATTTTAGAAAAAGTTTACTCCGGCAATTCTGAGAAATTGAGAGGAAAACTTCCGAGTTACATTATCGATGCGATTGAGTATGTAACAGAGTAGTGAGATTGTTATGTGTATTGAAGCTTTGCAAAACATTATTATAACAGATGATGATATTAATTGGGCTGAGGCGATAATCGGAAATATTACATTTGATGAGTGCAGGCGAAATATAATCAAAAACCTTGATTCAATTGATATACAGGCATTCCCGGGTACAGGAAAAACTACTGTGTTAGTTGCTAAACTAGCCATTCTTGCACAAAAATGGTCATATGCAAACAAAGGAATTTGCGTACTCTCACACACCAATGTTGCCCGTGAGGAAATTCAAGAAAGGTTAGGGCAAACAGATGCTGGAAGAAAGCTATTGTCGTATCCTCATTTTATAGGAACTCTCCACTCATTTTTCGATACCTTTATTAGTATGCCATGGATACAATCAAAAGGAATTCGAGTAAACATAATTGATAGCGAAATTGTACTGAATAGAAGATGGTTTAGGATACCACATCGCACTCGGTCATATTT
This sequence comes from uncultured Desulfosporosinus sp., assembly GCA_927405585.1. Classification (GTDB taxonomy): domain Bacteria; phylum Bacillota; class Desulfitobacteriia; order Desulfitobacteriales; family Desulfitobacteriaceae; genus Desulfosporosinus. The sequence continues at coordinate 8,131 of CAKMJS010000147.1, read as the reverse complement.
GGAAAGAAAAGGTCAATCAATTGCTTGTTGCCAAGCTTTAGAATTGCCACATAAATTGGATATTAAGTGCGGTGAAAATACAGACACATATAAAAAGGTCATTTCAATAGTTGTTGATTCTCATAATAAAGGAGAGTATACATTTAATGAGATGTTGTTATACGCAGGTGAAGCGTTATATAACAATCCTTATATCGCGGAAAGCATTCAACAACGGTTTCCTATTCTGCTAATTGATGAAGCTCAAGATACAAGCGCCTATCAATGGGATTTATTAAAGCATGCTTTTCCTGAAGAAAGTAAGCATACAATTCGTCAAGGCTTCGGAGATAGTAATCAAGCAATTTTCAATTCATTTCAGCGAGATGAAAGCTCAACCAATTTTCCTAGAAAAAATGCTCTAACGATAGCCAATAGCAAAAGGTTTAATGAGTACATTGCACGTTTAGCCGACAATTTAACGCTCATGCAACCGGGTATGACTGGTGAGAATACTGGCTTCGAATGTTTAAATGATAAACATACCATATTTCTTTTTGATAAGAAGCAGATTGGGGCAGTAGCTACTGCCTTTGCAAAACACCTTCTTAATAACTTTTCTGATAAAGAATTGGACGATTATCGAAAATATGGATGTCATGTTATTGGAATGGTACATACAGCATACGAAGCAGGAACCGTTGATAATGCGAAATTTCCCAAAAGTGTTTGTGACTATTGGAACTTATATAATCCATCATATTCTGGGCGTTCAGCTAATCTACAATATCTAATCGAATATTTTAGACTTGGTAGAATTGCTTTTATGCAAACGCAGAATACAGATGTATTAACTGATTGGATATCGAGGGGCTTAAGAAGATATATAAACATGAACTCTACCGTTCAAATTCCGGCAACGACAGATGCATTCATAGCAATTTGCCGTTCTTTACCCGAAAATAAGCAAGCAGATTTTCGCCGCTTATTCTTATCCATTATTTTTGCGGATATTGATACTAAAGAAAATTGGATTGAAACGGTTGCTATTATACAAAGTATGGTGAATGAATTATTTGGTTTTTCAGCTACGTGGAATGATAATCTGTCTTGGCAGCCGCAGCAAAGTATTGATCCGTCAGAAGGAAATAATATTTATAATTTCATCGATGAAGAAAGTGGAAGAAGTGTTCAGCTTACATTTGGGAGCATTCATTCTGTAAAAGGTCGCACCCATTTAGCTACTTTAATTGTAGAAACTTTTTGGAACAATGCAAACATGAAGTCTTTGATACCATGGCTTTGCGGCACACCCCTGAAAAAGAAAGTAGGTGTCCGAGATGCTATGCGAATGAAATGTCATTATGTAGCATTAACGAGAGCCAGAGGCCTGGTATGTTTGGCAATACCAATAGATTCTGTTGATACAGCGGTAAGGGAAAAACTAATAAGTAACAGATGGAATATTAAAGAATTATAATATATAGTCCTATAAAGCCGCAAAAAGGAAGACAATTATAACTCTCCACGTCAACGAGGGAGAAACCTTAAAAACCGACATATGAGGAAGATGAATTTTCTTAAAAAAGAGATCTGCGAACGGCAAAGCTGGCGGCATTTGATATTTATGATAGCTGACCAATATCGTTAATAATAATTAGGAAGTGAAAAAATGCAGTTCACATTTAAAACATACAAAGATTTTCTCAAGGAATATGAGAAGTATTATACTCACCAATGTGCGAAATGCGGCAGTTTAAGAGAACTCTCTAATGAGCATGTCGATGTAGTTATCGATGATAGAAAGATGCATTTTAAAGATTTGCTCGTGCTCACCTGTACTACGTGCGGTATCGGGTGCTTGCCACTTCATACAAAACAGATGATCGATGGATGTTATAAATTAATGGTGGATGAAGGGCATTATGAAGGCGAACAATTTTATAGAAGCTTTAGAAAAAAATTTCAATATTGTAAAGACCAAGATTTTATATACGATCATCGTGATTATTATAATATTCCGGGGCTTTGCTTTGACGAAGAACATTCTGTCGAGGGGTTCCTAACTCCGGTTTATTTCACGAAAAAAGTCCTCCTGTATTTCTTGCAAGATCCCGAATATACTGTGAAGTTAGGTGCTGAGACATATGGCTATTTTAGTTTCAAAAATGAATGGAGAATTCCTTTTGGAATTAATAGGAATGGAAAAGTTGTATTTTGGCTCGGTGATTTAGATTACCTAGATGATCAGACTCTCAATATTATGAAACCGCATAATATTGACTCAGATCATCAATTGATTGTTTCTGAATTTTACGCAGGGCAAATGTGCTGTATATGGAGTGAACCAAATAAGGAGATCAAGATATGTGAGCAGAAAAACACTATATTTAGCGCTTTGCTATCTCAGTATAATATTTCGCTTTTTCACCTGGAAGATGAGATTGAACAGCAAAAGGACGCCTACGTGAAACCTGTGGTGTTTACTGAGAAAACAATCGAACCCACTATCAATATGCTTCATAAAGTTCTTATTGAGGGCGTGAGTATAACAGAATTTAGAAAACTATACTTGAAAATTGTTGCACATCCGAACGAAAAATATCTGGAGTGGAAATCCATTAAATTTTACGAGGCGCTTTTAGGACAAATCATAACAAAGGACGATGATGTCCGAGAAATAATTGCGCCACTATACCTGTTGAATGATTTTCGCCAGTACTATGATCACTTACTTCCAATAGCCAAGAAAAATGAAATCAGAGAGAACATAAGAAAATTCTTAAACGTATTGTCCTTTAATGATATTGAGGATTTGTATGTTACCCTTCTAAATAGGTTGGGGCGTTTATTTGAATACTTGATATTAGGTTACATGCCATAACATTACCATTATAAGGTGCATACCCAGCAAGGGAGATGTAACTATAAAGCAGTCCACGGTTTAAATTCTAATTATTCATATATCCAGACCAATTTGTCTATTAGGCGAATAATGGGTACATTATGATTTTTAAGAAACATGGTGAAGTATATGAAAATGATTGATACATCCATGAATGAGTTCAAACTGCCGAGATATTGTTATCAAGATTCGTCCTATTACGATGAGCTAAAAAACATTTTGCAAGCTTATTTAGATTATATAAAAACAATTAAAGGATTGCATCAAGACACTATTGTTGAAGTCGATGAAAATATTAAACTTATATTGCATAGCATTATTGATTATTACAATGCAAGCTTTTCAATAGCTAAAGAAGATATAATGTTAATACTTAAAAAATATACAAATTCCAAATTTCTAGTAACAACTGTCAACGAATGTTATGCATTCCGTGGAATGGCCTACTATCCAGAATTGCTTCTTTCAATGTATAAGGATTATGCAATTTACGATAATATGCGAAACATTCCTCTAAACTTTTTTAAAGCTAGAGATGCAGATTACCCTATGGAAATAAAAGATATGCTGCATATTCCGCTGAACCGACGTGGAATAGTTAGTACCCAAAGGTTTAGTATGAATGGGATACCATGTATTTATTTAGCAACTACTTCATATTGCTGTTGGCTTGAAATGAATATACCAAGTAAACAGAATTTCTACGTTTCCTCATTTGAAATACAAACTGATTTGAAAGTATTAAACCTGTGTATCTCACAAGGGCTTATAAATGGATGTTCATTATATGACAATGAGGAACAATTGGATTTACTTAACCAAATGATAAAAATATGGCCTTTGATATGTGCAACTTCATTTAGCATTTCAGAAAAGAATAGAGCATTTAAATCAGAGTATATTGTCTCGCAACTTACTATGCAGTGTGCTAGTGAACTTGGGATAGATGCTATAGCTTATTTGTCAAAAAAAATGGATGACTACTTAAGCTATCCTCACGCCGTTAATTTAGCCATACCTATTAAGCGAAATGAACGTGGAAATTACTGGGAAAATTCCGCAAAAATATTAATATCACCACCAAAATTGTATTCTGAATATCTTAATGAAAAAATTAATGTTGCCACAAAACGTCGTAGCTATGTTAATTCAATTTATTTTGCTTTTGATGAAAACGATATAGATAGTTATTCTTCGATGATAGACTTTCTTGATATGAGAACACTTTACTCTAAAACGAAATTCTGTTACTTTGACGATTATTTGGTCAGCTTAGATCATTATCCATTTCCTCTAACATAAGGCAATTGCAAAAAAAGTAAAGGATTTAATTATACCTTAAAGTGCGTATTATCCATATATTGCAATCTGTTCATAAGGCTTAATTGAAAGTTCATTAGGTCGGATACTAAAAGATATCAAATAAATATTCAGAATCATTAATAACCAGAAATGAAAGAACGCTTACAAGGAGGGGATTAACAATGTCATTACCACCACTTGAACAAGTAGATATTCTTCTTATTGCAAAAGCATTGGGAGACACCAATTTTGGTTTTAGTGGGACTGAATTAGCTCTCCTTATTCCACAATGTCGCTTTGTCGATACGGACCCGACTATGACAAAGCACAAGCGCCTATATAATGCTTTTCTAGAACGTGTCATGAGAGAACAAAGTGCAAATTGTATTTATGCCTTTATTCAGGAAGTGCTAAAACCTGCTCGTGGTTTGGAGCATTTTTCCAATCACGAAAAACGACGTTTAAAAGTAAATGAAGTCTTAATGCTACATGGTGTTGAAATTAACGAGAAAGGTCAATTTATCGCAATTTCAAAAGCAGAAACCGTTTCAGAAGTGCAACGACGAACTAAAAATTTACAGCAACGGCTATATGGATACAATGCTCATAGTTATGTCCTTAAATGTTGTCGTGCGGAATTGTTGCAGGAAAACTACTTCCATGCAGTCCTTGAGGCAGCTAAAAGTTTATTGGACAGAATACGAGATATGACAGGTTTAACTGAAGATGGGACAGCATTAGTCGACAAAGTGTTATCTGTAAAAAATCCTATGATCACTATGAACTCTTTGCGGACAGAATCCGAAAGAAATCAACAAAACGGTCTGCGTGAAATGATAAACGGTGTAATACATATGGTAAGAAATGTTACCGCTCACGAATTGAAGATTCGCTGGGACATCAATGAAAAGGACGCAGTGGAGATATTGGCTTTAATATCCACATTGCATAAATATCTGGACTCTTGTGTGAGAGTCCCTGCCGTGCATATCTGATGTTATAATTTTCTACGATAAATTAGTCAAATTAATCTAAATCACTTAATATTTTAGAAGGGGTGCTTAATGTGAAATTACCTCTTTCGTTGACGTCGTATTATCCATAAACTGTATATTGGTTCTATCCAAACCCACTAACATAAATGTCCCTCCCTATGCAGATTTCGACGAAGGGGGGCGTTGTGTCTATAATTGGGAACAAGCAACCATTATTCTGAGCCGGGTAATAAGGCTTGTAAGATGTTCAGTAATGATTACAAGAGTATTGTTTCAGCTTTCTCAATGAGTCAGAGGGTTGATAGGATCGGATATAGTAAATGCGGTGAGTGTCGTTAGGTCGGGTCTCACTTTCTATAAGAGAAATCATCACCTAGCCGTTTGTCTGTTAAAGGGCGGATATCCCCTTATTAAATCTGGTGTAGCAGGGAATCACGAAGAATTGTTGAATAATGTAAAAGCATACAAATAGTATTCGCGATTAAGGGGGATTTGTTTGAACATATATAAAAGATGGGGTTTTGAAAGTACTCCATTTGAGACGATGCCACTACCTCCAAATGAAAAAGGGGAGAAACTACTGATAGGAAGGAGTAACTACCTTAAAAAAATCAGAAGTAGGCTTTGCTCTTCTTCTAATATTGTCACTGTTGAGGGTCAAAATGGGATAGGAAAAACCAGTCTAGTCAACGTTGCGGCTTATGAGATTTATAAAAATTTCATAAGCACGGGTGAAGGGCCCTTTATGATACCGTGTGATATAGCTTTTCAACTATCTCCTGAAAAAGATATAGAAATTTTTATAGATGAAGTGTTATTTGGAATCGTACAAACTCTTAACAGAAAAGGACAGGAAGTTAAAGCTAAAGGCAGTATCCCTAAAGGTAACGATGCTGTAAAAAATTGGTTAGATGTTCCACCGTTAGATTTAAAAGATATGCATAACAACAAGCCGAAGGGCATGCAAGAAGCAGAGCTTCGTGTAAAAATACTGAATTGGTTACAAGTAATCTTTCCTTATGGAAAAGGGTTGGGACATATAAATGGTGTTGTATGTATTGTTGATAATTTAGAATTACTACAAACGTCAGCAATAGCAAGAAAGCAAATCGAACAGCTTAGAGATACTCTTTTTAGCTATACTGGTATACGTTGGGTTTTATGTGGATCATTAGGTATTGTTTTTGGAATAGCTTCTTCTCCAAGATTAGAAGGCCGTCTCATTGACCCAATTGAAGTGGATGGCATAAGTCCAAGCGAGGCAGGTAATATTTTAGAATCACGGGTATTAGCAAATGCTAAGTACCCCAATGAGGTTTACTTACCGCTTACAAGAAGTGAATTCATACACCTTTTCGGTGTTCTGAATAATAACATTAGAAATACACTTAGCTACACTAACAATTATTGTTTATGGATTGATGATGAAAATCTTCATCCGATTACGAATGAGGAAAAAGCCACTTTGTACTACAAATGGATGGAGATAGTGTCGGGCAAAATCCTTGATGCTATCCAAACCCAACTTAAACGTAAAGCAATGAGTGTATTCCTAACCGGAGTCAAAGTGGTGGGTGGGGCTTTCTCCACAGAAGATTTTGAAGAATTCGGTTTTGCTAATCCGGGAACCATGCGATCACATATTAATACCTTGCACAAGCTAGGGTTGGTTCACGCTAGTAGGGACGAAGGTGATAAAAGAAGAAAAAACATTCAAGTAACTCCTAAGGGATGGTTAGTATATTATGGGCTTTTACTTAAAAAAGGAATAAGTGTAGCATCGAATTGAGAACAATGCTGTTTATGAATTGTAAATAATTTTATTTTAATGGAGTAGTTTTAATATGCTTAAAATTGAAAATAATAAATTCAAATTTGCTTTCTTGTTAGTAGCTATTCTCTCCTTTTTTGCTATTCCAATAGTTGTAGGCTTATTAAAAATTGGACTGTTTTTTAGCGGTTTTTTTCTACCTGAATCTCTTATTCTACTAAAGATCAATATGGACGAACCAATATCCGTATCAAACTATATATATTACTACAGCTGTTTTTCAGCAATTGGGGTCACTGGTATTTTCAGTTATTCGATTTATAAATTGTCTTTTAATATTGACCAAAGACAATTACTGGAAAGTCAGAAGCTAAAAAATTTGAAGTTTAACAATGGAGTTATTAATATATTGAAAGAATTAATTCAAAACGAAAAAGCGTATTCAATCAACCGTTCACCAGATGACTGGTCATTTAAAAGAATCCTTGAAGAAAGTAAATTTGGTTCTTTTGATTTCGGTAACGCAACCAAAGAATTCAGTACTGAACTTTGGAGTTTTTATGCAGATGATTTTATCCTGTGTGTTCAAGAATCCAATGAAGAAAACAGTATAGTTGAGAGACTGGAAAAACTTAACAGTACATTTAAGGAGCTAAAAAGTTGCCAAGATAAATTTGATATTAAAATGTCTTATAAGGATTTTACTAAATTGCTCAGTGAAACAATTAACAGGCTTGAGGGAATAAAGAGCAAATTATAGCAATCTTATAGACTAGCTATAATGTTATCACATTTGGGTAAAGTGAAGTGAAATAGGTGCCCATTTCTCCAATTGAAACAGGTTGTCTATACCGCTCCCCATTTTCAAGACACGATTTTTGAAATTTAACAATTAGATAAATTAGTGTTAGCTTTGTATTGATTCAAGATAATTTACTTCCCATTATCCATAGCAAATTTATCTTGGCAACTTTTTAGCTCCTTAAATGTACTGTTAAGTTTTTCCAAAAAACGAACGATCAACGCCTTGAGCTTTTTGGTGAAACGACTCCCACTTAGATAAGAAGCAATAATATTTTGCGCCAGTTGGGTGTGCGGACCTGCTGCCGGACCAACTGGAGTCTCCATCGCTTCAGCAAGGGTATCCGCTTCATAATAACCTGTAAATAACAAAGAAGA
>CAKMJS010000146.1 GCA_927405585.1 uncultured Desulfosporosinus sp. | reverse complement strand
GTTTTACCATCCTCAGAACTCTTCCAAGCAGTGGCTAAGGCCGACTCTACCTCTAAATCATCATTTTTAAATTTCACCAAGCCATCAAATACATGAAAGACTATGTCGATATCTCCTTCACTCCATGCGAATCCAGGGTCTACGAGTTCAGCGTCCGTACTTCTAGCAATCACGAAGGGAGTATTATTTTTACTAGTTTCAGTATTAGTATTGGTATCGGTATTGGCCTTTTGTGTTCCTCCGCAGCCTGCAATTGTCAAACTGGCAATAATCATGATCACACCCAAAATTATGAGCTTTTTGCTTTTGACAACCATTCAAACCTCTCCTTCTCTCTTTATTAGACCTTTACTCTTTATTTAAAAAGATGACATCTTATTTGATGCCCTCTTTTGACTTAGATTTTGCCCAATTTATCCAAGAATTCTAGAATCGTACGGACATGCATCTCAACTCCCGTTGCAAGTACATCTTCATCGATATCAAAACGAGGATGGTGATGAGGAAAATCTGCCTTCTTTTCCTTATTTCCAGCACCAATAAAATAGTAGACACTTGGCACCTGAAGTGTGAACTCAGAAAAATCATCCCCTGCCATCGTCTTTACTTGCGAAGTCACTCGGTCTTCAGTTTTCAAGACATCGCAGGCCACACTCTTAATCATTCGAGCCATCTCAGAATTATTTCTTACAACATTGTTTCCGACTTTAAACTTTAGTTCATATTCAGCCCCGTAAACGGAACAGGCATATTTCACAACCGTCTCAAACTTTTGCTTAACCTCTTGTTCAATGTCATGAAGAAATCTTATCGACCCTCCCGTTTCCACGTGTTCCGGAACAATAGTGTTATTGGACCCAGCATGTATTTTTGTGAAAACCACTGACAAGGGTTGCATTGCGTCGATTTCTCTCGTTTGGATGCCCTGAACCGACTGAATGATATGTGCTACAACATTAATTGGATCTACTGATTTATGTATAAGACCCGCATGTCCCCCTTTCCCTTTAATAATCAAATCAAAGTAATGACTCGCTGCCATGACGGGTCCCGTACAAACATCTATTATTCCAGCCTCGAGCGGAGCCCACAGATGCAGGCCTATGGCAGCATCTACACGAGGGTTTTCCATCACTCCTTCCTGCACCATTAAATATGCCCCAGCATCCTCTTCATTCGGTTGAAAAACAAACTTGACGTTGCCGTTTAGTTGCTCTTTTAAGCGTGACAAGATTTTTGCCGCAACCAAGAGCATGCTAATATGACCATCATGCCCACAAGCGTGCATAATCCCAAGATATATCGATTGGAACTCAAGGTTAGTTGCCTCCTCAACAGGCAAGGCATCAATATCCGCGCGCACCAAGAGGGTACTCCCCGAATTTCCTCCAGTCAACAACCCCACAACGCCGGTCTTAGCCATGGGTTTTGCTTCTATTCCACATTCCCGTAAATAGTTGAGAATGATCTTCGAGGTGCGATGCTCTTCAAAACCTAATTCGGGGTGTTTGTGGAAATCTCTCCGTAATGCCAGTAATTCCGCTTGTAATTCGGCGATCTGCCTTTTAATTTCTTGAACACTAATATTGATTACACTCACCTCCTGTTGAGGTAATTTTTGGAATTCTATATGTTTATTGTAATGTCGAGATCATCTATTTTATGGTAATAACTCCAATGATAAAATCCGTGCTTACACCCAACCTCTGATTTTCATAGTTTTAGTTATCTTGATTACAGCATTAACCCAGGCAGCGTTTCGATAAGAGATATTTTTTTGTTTCGCTGTTTCAGCGGTTTGCCAATATGCTTTCACAATTCTTTCATTAAGACGTTTGAAAACAGTCTCCAAATCCCAATAGTCGTCCGTTAGACCTTGAGTTCGTTCAAAACTACACACGATGGCACTACCACAATTGGTTACAACATCAGGAATTATCGTAACGCCTTTCGCTTCGAGAATTTTCTCACCTTCAGGTGTAGTCGGACCGTTAGCACATTCCATGATCAATTTTGCTTTTATGTTATGGGCATTTTTGCTATTGATAACACTTTCAACAGCGGCAGGAATGAGGATCTCACATTCAGTCTCCAACAATTGATCATTGGAAATTGATGTTGTACCCAGAAAATCGATCACAGATCCGGTTAGATCCATATGACTTTCGAGTTTTTCTATGTTTATACCTGATTGGTTGAGAATTCCGCCCAAAATATCGCTAACCGCTACGATCTTGAAGCCTTCGTTATACAGAAGCCTAGCTATCATTCGTCCAACTGTACCAAAACCCTGAATCGCAACTGAGCAGCCGTTCTCTAACCCTAGATCCTTAACCGCCTCGATGGTTAGATAAAAAGCTCCTGTCCCGGTTGCTTCCTTACTGCCTGCCGTACCGTTAACTTCTGAAGGCTTGTCATTAATGGCTGCTGGACTATGATATCCGACAATTTCCTCATACTCGTCAAGCATCCACGCCATCGTCTGGGCGTTAGTGCCAATATCAGCCCCAGGAATATCAACCCATGCTCCTTTTAAGGGGAGTTTTCGAATAAAAGCGCGGGTTAAGCGTTCTAATTCCAAACGACTGAGACGACTTGGATCAACTCGTATACCGCCTTTGCCGCCCCCAGCTGGAATGCCTGCTACGGCATGTTTCACTGTCATCCAAAGACCTAATGCCTTTACTGTATCTAAGTCAAGATTCGGAACAAATCTGGTTCCGTCTTTGACTTGGCCCAAGGCGTCATTGTAATGCACCCGAAAAGCATTGAAGATTTTGACTTCGCCGTTATCCATACGTAAAGGAATCGTAAATTCGAAAACACGTTTCGGTTGACTTAGATATTGCACTACTACAGGTTCTATTCCGGCAATATCACAGGCTTTATTCAAACTGTTTAAAGCCGTTACAAACGGATTATCTATGATAAACTCCCCTTTCCTGATTGTGTCTTTTCCTCATCAACAACTTGTTCAACTACAGCTAACCATCACCTAAGGTTGAGGAATGCACAGGTCTTCTCGGTAATCATTAAATACGACCCCGTTATCGATACGCTCCACCCATTCTTTTGTGATTTGCATGTACCTCACTTTTTCTTTTACCAGGAAATCCAAATAACTTTTATCAACCCAAGTATTATAGAGTTCTCCCTCAGATGGACCCGGTTCAAATTTAAAATAAACAGGAGCACAGATTCTGGCGATCTCAGCTGCTTCGTGGAACCTTTGAATCCCGCCCATAGAATCAACGATGCTTATGTAAACATCTAACGGTATGCTAACGGAATTTCTGATAGAAGCCAACATAGGTAACGTTAGATCAGCCAACGGATTGAAACTATCCGCTCCTAATTTCTCTAATAATTTCCCGCCAACCCCGCTGGCATGGCCAGCAAAAACGGATACTTTAAACTTAACATCACTAGGAATTACTCCACCTTCTCTAAGCATATTTAATAGATAGAGCAGACCCTCATCGGGAACTAGAAAGCCCCTAAACCCTGCCTCGATACAGCGATCAAGTTCACGCAACCAATTGGTGATCATATCATGTCCACGCATTCTCATCCCGGATACATAGCCCTCTTTTGTTGAATATTGTTTACCAATATCCCATCCTCTGCTGGGAACTGGTAAAATCATTACCTCGGTCTTGCTATCTGCCCCAATTTGAGCAAAGTACCTTAGCTCCTGATTATCCATTAAAGTTGCCCCTTTGACAGCAGCTATGATTCGATGAACTGGTATACTACGCTTTTCGGCTTCCTTAAGCATAATCTCGAAGTTGCTAACCGTTTCAATGCCAGCAATCTCCATTCTGTAATGAGCACTACCAGGAAAGGTCAACTTAGACGACGGTAGGTCATATCTATCTCTAAGTGAAAAATCAGTATTCTGAGATATGAATTTTTCATAAGCAGCGAATGACATTCTTATTACCTCCAGTTTCAATGGTTTCTCGATATTTAGTCTTTTAGTCAAACTCCTCAAAGAGTTTTTGAAATTCTTCCTTAGAGTCTAAAATATGGTACACATGATTATTCGTAGGAAATTCCCCCCCCTTTACATCGATAATGTATTCTTTAAAGGCATTGATTTCTATTTCAGCAACGTTTGCGTACTTCTTGACAAATTTCGGAGTAAAAACTTGAAACATCCCAAGCATATCTCCACATATGAGAAGTTGACCGTCACAAGGAACACCAGCGCCAATCGAGTAGATAGGAATAGTCAACTTCTTAGCTATAAATTCGGTAAGTTCAGGTGGTACTGCTTCCAGTAAAAGAGCGTAAGCCCCTGCTTCCTGAACTGCTAAAGCATCCTTGACCAGCTCTCGGGCGCTCGCAATGTCTCGACCTTGGGCCTTGAATCCGCCAAGTTGTCCAGAACTTTGTGGGGTTAAGCCGATATGGCCCATAACGAGCATCCCCGCATCAGAGATAGCCTTAATACAACCAGTAGCCCGCCTACCACCTTCTAGTTTGATACAGTCGACATAAGCCTCTTTATAAAAACGCCCAGCATTTTCTACTGCATCCTCATCTGATTTTTGATAAGACATGAAGGGCATATCTCCAACGATCCAAGTATTTGGAGCCCCTCTGCGTACAGCCTGGCAATGGGAAATGCAGTCTGACATTGTAACGGGTAACGTGTTTTCATATCCCAAAATAACCATTCCAAGTGAATCTCCGACTAAAATCATATCCATGCCCGCTTGCTCAGCAAATGATGCCATTGGATAATCATAAGCTGTTACCCAAGCCACTTTTTCACCTTCATTCTTCATTTTAACGAAGTCCAACATGGTCTTTTTTTGAGCCATTTACAAGTCCTCCCTTTCTATATTTCTATATATTACGTATGTAAATCTATATTAAGAATATACGCTAGGCGAAGAGGCCTATATATACAACCCAAGTCTCAATTGCCTTTATGTTCTATATATTAAACTACCTTTCTATATATTTCAATAAATATATTATGCTATTATTCGACATTAAAGGCCTTCTTATTTTTTTATAATTAAGTATTGATAAATTCAGAAAGCCAGTTTAATATATAGAATATCACTATTTGTTTTAGAATCTTTATCAAGCTGAGCATTAATTGATGATGAAAAGGAAGGTTTATGAATTGGAAAAGAAAACTATAGACGTGCCGAAATATCCTGTGCAAACTCTTGAAAAGGCTTTAGATATCATTGAGGTCCTGTCACGTGAGAGTGGCAATGGGTTAGGAATCAGTGAGTTAAGTCGCAGTCTGGATGATATGGGAAAAAGTACGATTCACCGAATACTGGATACCCTAACAGCGTACGGATACGTTGAAAAGTCACCTATAAAGGCTAATTACCGCCTAAGTTGGAGGTTCTTTGAGATTGGAAATGTTGTACAAAGACAGCGTAACCTAAGCAACATAGACTCCCAAATATTGCAGGATCTTCGCAACAAATATCAAGAAACAGTCAACCTTGCAGTCAGAGTAAAGGAACATGTTGTGATCATTTCTAAATTGGAACCGATTACTAATCCCCTAAGAGCTCATTTAAACATGGGGGAGCGTGAACCTTTACACGCAACTGCACTGGGTAAAGTATTAATTTCGGAGATGTATCCTGCACAGGTTCGGGAGCTGTTGGGCGTCGGGACGCTGGAAAAATTGACGAGCAATACAATCATCGATGTTGAAAATCTAATTGAAGAATTGCAAAAAATTAGGGACCAAGGCTATGCCATAGACGATCAGGAGCTTTGCCTTGGCGTATCGTGTATAGCCATGCCCGTCAAAAACTACGATAAGGAAATTGTTGCGGCAATAAGTGTCACTGGACCTACAGCTCGAATGAACTATAGTAAGATTACTGAGATCAAAGAAGGCCTGAGTATAGTGACTAGAAACTTGTCCGAATACCTAGGGGCATATAATGGTTAACGGAGTTATTACAAATTTAGACTTTTCAAATATCGCCCTACCATTCACTATCCGTGCATAGAAAAAGGCAGCTATTTGGGCGCTGCTTAAAAAAAATGATCATTATGTTGGATTGATCCAAAGATTGACCTTGACTCGCAAAAGTTGAGGTCAACCACTTGGTATAGGGACATTAAAAAGAGAGGTATCAGCCATGAAAACGAGCATTTCTCGGCCAGATGTACTAATCTATGAATTATTGATAATATATAGGGAACATTATTTTATCTCTACTTTTTGTCGGCAGCAGAGGGAGCACTATCCCTATGATTCCAATTATTAACGATATAATTCCTAAAGTTACCCAAAATAATCGTAACAAGTGAGCCTCCAAAAAGTAGAGATAAAATAATGTTCCCTATATATTATCAATAATTC
>CAKMJS010000145.1 GCA_927405585.1 uncultured Desulfosporosinus sp. | reverse complement strand
TCCAGTTGCCGTTGTGTTTCATGATGTCGCCGATCACGCGCGGCACCAGATTGTCCCAGTTGCCGGCGCGGGCCACGTCGTTCAGGTTGGTCAGCACCCCAAGCTCGCCCCACTCTTGCAACGACGGTCCTTTGATCTGCGAGAGCAAGCAAGTGAGCGTTGTAAAGCAAGTTCCCTAGTACCGAGCGCTGTGTCACACAAGGCCCAGAAAAAGCCCCAGCATTGCGCTGAGGCCTGATCTTTACACTTGTGTGATAATAACTCTAACTTGATTATTCGGGGTCTGTATACACAGTAGTTTCGACTTGTCCCTCTAATTGCGCGGTGGCAGCTGAAACTGAAGGAATCGTTAAATGCGAGATAGACGAGTTGACACCAAGAAGTGCAAAGTTAACGGGTTTGTTGACGATCACTTGACCGAATAAGCCTTGAAGTTTTACATTCGAGTCTTCGAATTCCGGCACTACTGCGACCGATGGAATATTCGAGGTGACGTTCGTGTTAATAACTGTTCCAGCAACCACAGAAATCACTGGATTTTGATATTTTGTAAAGTCTCCCTTGAATTTAACTTCAGGGGCATATTGGCCGCCACCCACAACAATAAAACCAAATCCAGCGCCAGCATCGGGATCACCAGAATACTGATGAGTTTCAAGAGTTGCGTTCGATAAAACACTAGTCAATGCGACATTGGAATCAAAATTTACATTGACATTAACATCGGAAATACTATGAACCATAAGCATCCCAATGTTTGAATCTTTAATGGTCACTCCATCCTGACTTGAACCTGACAGAATGAATACAATACCAGCTGTAACATTTTCCAGTGAGACTTTTCCATCCACTCCTGGGTTTAAGATAAGGGCTTCTCCTACAGTTACATTCTGCAAAGTTGCATTATTTCCTGAGACATAAGCATCATAGGGTGTATTGACATTATTGAGAGTAACACTATTTCCGACGACAGCAATACTATGATCCACGTACAACGGCGCATTGGTTGAACCTTCTGTTGCTCCATCTTTAAGATACTGAACCACGGTACCTAAATCATCAACTAACGCTTGGGGAACGACTGTTTCTCCACCTAAGGCAACTAGATTTTTCTTCCGGATTGGAAACATTCTGTCCTTCACGAGGTACTCGGTTGCCTTATCTAAACCTTGCTTATCTACTAAAACCATAGCCGATGAAGTTTTTGCGGCCAAGGAGGCGCCGCAGAGAGCATCAACGATATTGGCATTATTTCCACTAGCCAAATAGACTTTATCATTTTTAATAGTTTCAATGAAGGCATTAATTATCTGGCTATTTGTCTCATAACGGTTAGCTCCACCTAGTCGAATGGGATTAGGAAGTGCATTTTCGACAGACTGGCTTAGAACGCCTTCTCCACCTAAAACGTAAGATTGCTGAACCTCGACAGTTTTCAAGAAGTCACTTACCGTAGCTGGGATACTATTAACATCGGAAAGTAGGATTGGTATGCCGTTAGCGGCTGCTATGGATGCCATCGAAAGGGCATCGGCATTCGAATAGGCAGTACTTATAGCTACTTCAGTGACGCTCAGGCCGTTGATGCCCATTTCCTTAGCAGTATTTATCGCAGTTTCAAAGCGATCCTTACCACCAAGATTGATAACGGTCAGACCGAGTTCGTCTTCTAGTTTATTAATAACATTTTGCTTAATGATTCCAAGGCCACTCGTAACGTAGACCGTTTTAACACCTAATCGTTCTAATTCTAACTCGGTCTGTGGGTTCAAAGAGTCACCTTCAGTCAATAGAATAGGTGCCTTTTGGAGAAAGGCTAAGGGCGCAGACGTTAAAGCATCAACTAGATTTTCATTCATTCCAGCCGAGAGGACAGCAAATTCACTGGAGTCATTCTCCCAACCTTGCTGCGAAATCTTTACGGCAGTTTGGAAGCGATCAGAACCAGCTAATCTAGTGGAGACCCCATCAGAATCGGGACCGAATTTGCCTTCAAATTCTTTGATAATATCGGAAGGAGTTATGAGTTCTTGAGACTCTGAAGCTAATGCTGGGTTTGACCAGGCACCCGTTAATAGTAAAAGTGTCGCTAGTACCGACGCAAAAAGCTTGTTGCTAAATTTCTGCACTGTGTTTCCCTCCTATGTGTTTATATACCTTCTGAAGTATACAAGCTATGAGAAAGAATTTCATTATGAATTTAATGGAATTAATTAATATTAAGTCAAGTTGGATGCAAGTTGGTGAATGCAAGTAAGAACCGTCCCCAACTTGCACAACTTGCATACTTGCATTATGGTTAAGACGGGGATGGAACTTCATTAAGGTTGGTTTATAATATATGGAATTACGCTAAAGGAGGAGATTCGTTATGAAGATTGTAATAATCGGTGGAGATGCAGCTGGTATGAGTGCTGCGGCAAAAGCTAAAAGGGTCGCTAAAGACGCTCAGGTTGTTGTGTATGAAAAAACGGATATTGTTTCGTTTGGTGCCTGCGGACTTCCGTATTTTGTGGGGGATTTCTTCGATGATCCGAGCTATATGATGGCTCGAACTGCCGAACAATCAAGAGAGAGTGGAATTGAGATCAACCTCTTATACGAAGCAGTTCAAGTGGATGTCTCTCGCAAACTTCTCACGCTGAAGAATATAACGACAGGAGAAGAGCGAGTCGACAGTTATGACAAACTCTTGATCGCCACGGGGGCTACCCCGATTATTCCCCCTATTCAAAATGTCGGGTTAAAGAACGTTTTCACTTTAAAATCGATTTATGACGGTATTGATTTAAAACAAGCAGCGTTGCTTCAGAATAACAAAGATGTTGTCATCATTGGGGCGGGTTTCATAGGGCTTGAGCTGGTCGAGGCCATGATAAAGCTCGGGAAAAACGTTCGTCTTATCCAACTGGATTCGAGGATCCTGCCGGAGGCTTTTGATCGTGAGATCACAGATATTATGGAAAAAGAGTTGATTAATCAAGGGGTACACTTGCAGCTTGAAGAAAAGGTTCTTGCATTTCAAGGAAAAACTGTGGTAACAGAAGTTGTCACGGACAAAGGTAGCTACAAAGCAGATATTGTGATCCTAGCTACGGGTATTAGACCGTCTACCACTTTTCTAGTTGATACCGGGCTTGAAATGTTGCGAAACGGTGCCATAGTCATCAACGAGTATGGAGAAACGAACTTAAAAGACGTTTATGCAGCTGGAGACTGTGCGACAGTCTTTCATCTGATTAGAGAAGAAAATGTGTATATCCCACTCGCGACGACGGCGAACAAACTCGGGAGGATTGTAGGAGAAAATCTAGCAGGTCAGCAGACTGCTTTCCAAGGTACCTTAGGATCTACGGCAGTTAAAGTCATGGATCTAGAAGCGGGTAAAACAGGATTATCTGAAGGCGAAGCAAAGAAAATGGGGCTGAATTATAAGACTGTCTTCATTACCGATCAAAACCAAACGGGCTATTACCCGGGACAAACGGATATCGCTGTAAAGCTTATTTATGAGGCGGAGACTCTAGTTCTCCTCGGTGGACAGATTATTGGCAAAAAGGGCGCCGTGTTACGAGTTGATGTATTGGCGGCCGCCATTTTCAAAAAAACTACTACTAAAGAACTGGGGATGCTGGATTTGTGCTATTCGCCGCCCTTTTCCAAGGCTTGGGATGTGCTGAATGTAGCGGGGAATAATGCGAAGTAGGGTTCGCGAGACACGTCCTCGGCCATGCGTTCATCGTGCCAAACTGGGGCTTTAATCCGTTATGCAAGAGGGTAGGGTTCCCGGCAAATGCGACATCCTTGTCGCAGTGCCGGCGGGAAACGTCCGGAAGCAGAATTAGAGCGATGTCCAAGGATGGACAAGTGTCCCTGTAGCCAAGGATGGCGAGAAGGGACCCGATGAAAGGGATTAAAGCCGAGTTTGGCTACGACGACCGCATAGGCGTCGGATCGTGTGATCGCGGCCCCTCTGGCTTGAGAGACACGGAGGAGGAACGGGAGAACGGGGGACGGCCTGTTTTCCGAGCTGCGGAAAAGATGGAGGACAATAAAACGAAAAATAGAATCTGTACAGGAAGGGGATGAATACGTGGAGCGATTAAGTTTATCTGAGAGGATTAAAGAAATATCTGGTGACCTAGGAATTGATACGATTAAATTTGTTAGTCCTGAGCCATTTGAAAACTATTCCTTAAAAGAATCGCCAAGACGTGACCCGATTATTACATTACCGAGTGCACAAACTCTGATTATTTGTGGTATCTATATTGGTGGATTCGATGTTCCTGATCGAGATAACCCAAATATCGGTCAGTTTAGTCGGCTAATACTGTCTAGTTTTTATTTCGATGTAGTGGCTCCATTAGAAGCTATTGTAACCCTACTTAAAAAAGAGGGTTATCAAGCGATCTTATGCGATGGGTATAACAGCAGTTCTGTTTTGCCACTTAAGCTGGCTGCTGTTCGTGCAGGTATCGGGTGGCAAGGTAAGAATTCACTGTTGATCACACAAGAATATGGGAGTTTCATCGCTTTAGGTGGGATTATTACCGACGCTCCCTTGGAACGTGAAAAGGTAACACTACAAAAAAATCATTGCGGTAAGTGTGATGCTTGTCAAAAGGCATGTCCGGTAAACGCTTTAGAAGATTCGTATAAATTAAACGTGGACAGATGTCTCTCAAATTCACTCGAAGGCGACGAATTATCAGAGGATACGAGGTTGGCGATGGGAAATAAAATTCTGGAATGTGATGCATGCCAGTTAGCTTGCCCATGGAATCAAAAGCACTTGAAAAGTCCTGTCAAATCGAACTATAAATGGGCAATCAACGATCGATTTGGGAATATTGACGATTTTTTCAAGCTCTCCAACTTGGCTAAGCTTTCAGAAGAAGAATTCAATCAGTATTTAGGTTATACGTTAGTCGGTGTTGACTTTAAAACATTTCGAAGGAATCTAATGGCGGCTACTTTGAACCGATAGATTTAGTACAGAATCCATTGATTCCCTTGTTTCACTAGTCCCGTAGCGGTGCCAGCGTGCCTGCTATGGGATTTTTGTTTAGGCATCGATTGACTTGATATGATATAATAAGGTGTTCTACAGCTTTTTAGAAGGGGAAGAGGCACAAACATGAACATCTTAACAGCTGAGAATCTGACGAAAAGTTACGGAGAAAAAGTGCTTTTTAAGGATATTTCATTCGGGATCGACGAAGGGGAAAAAATTGGGGTCATTGGGGTTAATGGAACTGGCAAGTCCACGTTGCTTAAAATTTTAGCAGGTGTGGAATGGCCTGATCAGGGTAAGGTCACGATGGGAAATAACGTGCGCCTAGAGTATCTTCCCCAGAATCCTGAGTTTGAAGATGAAGCTACGGTTTTACAGCAGGTCTTTAAAGGGAATTCGCCAGTGATGAAGTTACTCAGGGAGTATGAACAGGCTACGGAAAGGCTTGATGATAATCCGGACCAACCGCAGCTTCAACAAGACTTAATCATGCTGGGCCAACAGATGGATGAGCTGGAGGCTTGGCAACTCGAAAACGAGGCCAAAGCAATTCTAACGAAGCTTGGAATTACTAAGTTTGATACTCTGATCGGAACCCTGTCGGGTGGTCAGAAAAAACGGGTGGCTTTAGCGAGTGCGCTCATCAACCCTACTGATATATTGACACTCGATGAACCGACGAACCACATTGATAATGATACTGTGGATTGGCTAGAACAGTATTTAAATAAACGTAAAGGTGCGTTGGTCATGATTACGCACGATCGGTATTTTCTCGACCGAGTCGTTGGGCGAGTCTTTGAGTTAGATCAGGGGAAACTATATCCTTACCCTGGAAACTACAGCCGTTTCTTGGAATTGAAGGTGGAGCGGGAAGAGCAAGTCGAGGCGACTGAGAGAAAGCGCCAAAATCTCTTTCGCAATGAACTCGCCTGGATGCGAAAGGGCGCAAAAGCCCGTACGACCAAGCAAAAGGCGAGGATTGATCGTTTTGAAAAGATTCAGGCTGATAAACCGACGGAATTTCTGGACCGGATTGAAATGCCAGCCGGGTCGTCCCGTTTAGGAAAGAAAATCCTAGAATGTGATCATGTGCAAAAAGGGTTTCCTGACCGAGGGGTTTTGATCGATGATTTCAGTTACATCCTACTCAGGGATGATCGGATCGGGATTATCGGACCCAATGGGAGTGGCAAGTCAACCTTATTAAACTTAATCGCTGGGTTAATGATTCCGGATAGCGGGAGCATTGAGGTGGGCACGACAGTCAATATAGGGTATTTTGCACAGGAAAATACGTATTTGAATCCGGAGATCCGGGTTATTGACGAGATTAAAGCGGTGGCTGAAGTGATTCCTACGGCCGATGGTGGCACTATTACTGCATCTCAAATGCTCGAGCGCTTCTTATTCCCGGCGGCGGCTCAATGGACACAGATTGGTAAACTATCGGGTGGGGAAAAACGCAGACTTTATCTGTTGCGGATCTTGATGGCGGCTCCCAACGTCTTATTGTTAGATGAGCCGACCAATGATTTAGATATTCAGACCTTGACTATTTTAGAGGGTTATCTGGATGATTTTCCGGGCGCAGTGGTCGCGGTTTCTCATGATCGGTATTTTCTCGATCGAATTACGGATAAGATTTTTTCCTTCGAAGGAGAGGGGAAAATTCGGTCCTACGTGGGAAATTACTCAGATTATCGAGAGCAGGTGTATGCGGCGAAACAAGCGGAGGAACAGGCCGTGAGTATAGCTTCTCTGGCAAAATCGTTCCGGACGACGAACACACCGTCGGGATCGTTAGCTTCTAGGGTACCTTCCGGAACGGAGGATCTTCCTGAGCGGAGGAAAGAGCGTCCGCTAAAAATGACTTTTAAAGAGCAGCAAGACTTTGAACAAATCGACGCTCAAATTGCTCAAGTAGAAGAGGAAATCCAGAAAAACAATCAACTTATGAATGACATGGGTAGTGATTTTGGAAAACTAACTGAGTTGGTTAAGATTCAAAAAACTCTAGAGGAAAAACTAGATGACATGATGGACCGTTGGACGTATTTGAATGAACTGGCGGAAAAAATAGCTCAAAACAAGGGACATTAAAGTGAACTCGTTCAACTAAAGTTGAACATCGAGTCTTCGGTGGGGGACTCTACCCCTTCGCCGCTAAGTATTTCTATTGGGAAGGCGGCTCGGCGAAAGCCTATCCTACGCCGGTGAGTATTTCTTATGGGATCACGGCTTCGGCGATACTCTCCACTGGAGACTATCGTACTGGAGGCTTTCGTCACCGAAGCGGAGCCGGGGGTCCCACTCCCACTTGTAGAAGTGGGAGTCTTACGATTGGATAAACTCAAATTTTTGGAGGAAAAGATTAATATGGACAACAAGACGATTGAAGCAATGAAAAAAGTATTAGAAGAGAAAAAACTGAAGAGTTCCCAACAAGGCGGACCTTCTAAAGCCACCCAAAAAATCGGGGAGAGACGAAAGGGCATTAAGCGGCGCAAAGTGGGCGGCATGTTCGACAAGTAATTGAATACGAAATCTAGATATAATTTTAAGGAGAGAAGTATAGTCAAATGAGTATTTTAAATGTAGAAAACGTTAGCCATGGGTTTGGTGGACGTAAAATTTTAGAGGAAGTTAGCTTTCGCTTATTAAAAGGAGAGCACGTTGGCTTAGTGGGAGCGAACGGGGAAGGGAAATCCACCTTTCTAGATATTATCACAGGGCAGCTCATGCCCGACAAAGGAAACGTTGAATGGTCAAGCCGGGTGACGGTCGGATATTTAGATCAACACACCGTTTTGACCAAAGGTAAAACGATTCGGGACGTTCTCAAAGAGGCGTTTCAGGGGATGTTTGATCTGGAAGCGGAGACGTTACAGATTTATGACCGAATGGGAAGCGTTTCGGAAGAGGAAATGAACAAGCTCTTGGAAGACGTGGGAGAAATTCAGAGCATTCTAGAACACAATGGCTTTTACATGATCGATGCCAAAGTGGAAGAAATTGCAAACGGGCTGGGACTGGGAGAAGTAGGTCTGGACAAAGATGTCGAGGATTTAAGCGGTGGGCAACGTACCAAGGTTTTACTCACGAAACTCCTGCTTCAAAACCCTAGCATTTTAATCTTGGATGAGCCGACGAACTTTTTGGACGTGGAGCATATTGAGTGGTTAAAGCGCTACCTCAATCAGTATGAAAATGCATTTATTCTCGTTTCCCACGATGTGTCCTTTCTGAATTCTGTGGTGAATCTCATTTATCATGTGGAAAATGCGGGCTTGACTCGCTATACCGGTAACTATGAACAATTTATGGCACTTTTTGAAAACCAAAAGATTCAGGAAATTAAAGCCTATGATAAGCAGCAAAAAGAAGTGGACCGCATGGAAGAGTTTATTGCTAAAAACAAGGCGCGGTTCTCAACGACGGGGCGAGCCAAGAGTCGACAAAAGCAGTTAGAAAAAATGGATATCTTGGATAAACCAAGGGAGAGAATCCAACCTACCTTTAAATTTAAGGAAGCCCGGACGCCGAGTAAAATGATTTTTGAGGCGAGAGATATCGTGTTGGGCTATGACGAGCCTTTGACACGTCCCTTGAATTTGAAGTTAGAACGTGGTCAAAAGGTGGCTATTCGAGGGGTCAACGGGTTGGGTAAATCCACCTTGTTAAAGACCTTGCTTGGATATATTAAGCCTGTGTCAGGCGAGGTCGAGCTCGGAGATTTTCTGTTCCCGGGTTATTTTGAACAAGAATCTGGTCGCAAGAATTATAACACCGCGTTAGATGAAGTCTGGGGTGAATACCCTGGGCTCTCGAATTCCGAAGTGCGCGGAGCTTTAGCACGGTGCGGCTTAACTAAGGAACACATCTCGAGTAAGATGATGGTCTTAAGCGGCGGAGAAAACGCCAAAGTACGACTCTGTAAGCTCATGCTGAAGGAAGTCAACTGGTTAGTGCTCGATGAGCCGACCAATCATTTGGACGTCGATGCCAAAGAAGAGCTTAAGAGAGCCATCAAAGAGTATCGAGGGACTGTGATAGTCGTTTCTCATGAACCAGAATTCTATGAAGATTGGGTGACGCATGTCTGGAATCTCGAGGAGTGGACGACTAAGATTGTCTAAGACGTGAATCACAAATCGGATTAACAGTGTTTACTGTTAGTCCGATTTTTTTAAATATATCAGACCCCCATGCCGCGGTGCGGCACCACTTACGAAGGATTGTCAGGGGGGGTGTCAAGGGGACGGGGGTGGGATTGTCAGGCTTTCATGGAGAAGGGTTTGGAACTGCTCTAAGTGATGAACCCTCTGGTAAACTTTCTTTAAATCTTGGGATTCTGGATTTGACATCCGAAAAGGTTCGTTTCGTGATCGATATTCGTTACCAGGTTACGTACAAGCGAGACGATGTTTTCCTCCCCATTAACAAAATTGCCCAGAGTGAAGGACTTAGTATTCAGGTTTTAACCCATCAAGGCGCGCATCATGTCCCAAAAGACAGTGCCTTAGTTCAAGCGTTACTCAAAGCTTATGCCGATGTTACAGGGCTCGAATCCTTTGCCTTTGCTATTGGTGGAGGAACGTAAGCTAAAGCGCTCCCCCAAGGGGTCGACTTTGGACCTGTTTTTCCAGGTGAACCTGAAGTAATTCATTGTCCCGATGAATACATCTCGATTGAGAACCTTCTCATAACGACTAAAGTGTACGCTCAGGCGATTCTAAACTTAGCTGCCGACCCAGAAAACAGATAAGGGTAGCGCCTGTTATTGACGATTTTATCTTAAACCTAAGGGAAGTTGCATTTTAATGCAGCTTCCCTCTTAGTTTTGATATGTATTCTCTTCACTAAACAAAAAGCTGTCTCAAAATAATGTCTTAGGGCATTCATGAAAAAGGCATAGGATGGTCGTCTCTATTCGCCTTTACGATATTTTCTTAGAATAAATTCTTTGAATTCTTCGAGGGATTTTCTCGCTTCTTCTGGTAAATCTTCCATCGGATCGTCTGAACTGTGGGCGGCAAGAGTATTGTAACCATGTTGGCTTTCGAGTAAGTAAGGTCTAGGATCAGTGATTCGTCCGAGTAGATAGTCAACAGAACAGTTCAGGCTGTCTGCCAAAACACTTAAAGCAGGTGGGTCGGGATATTTCCCGCCTGTTTCAAACTGTGATATATCGGTTTGAGATACATTAAGATTTTCGGCTAATTGTTTTAGAGAGATACCATTTAGTTCGCGTATCATCTTTAGCCTGCTTGGAAAAGTACATTCTTCCATTACAGAATCTACTGTGTGTCCTAATAAGAAATCAGTAGAAACTTTAAAATAATCCGCAATTCTTTGTAGAGTATCGTAATCAGGTTTGCGTCTATCTACTTCATACTGTGCATACGTGCTTCGGGACATACAAAATATTTTAGCTAGTTCCTCTTGGGTGAGTTCGCGCTTATTTCTTAAATATAGTAGCCTTTTCCCTAACATTACGGACATACCTCCTTTCCTATATAGTATAGTCGCAATAAGCGACAATTATAATAATTGTCGCGAATCTCAACAAAAAGCATTGACAGTCGCGAAACGCGACTGTATTATTAAAATATATCTAAGTCGCGTTACGCGACAAGATGAAGGAGGGGGATTGTGGCTGAATTTGGAAAGACGAGGCTGTGGCTGATAAAATACCGCGGGGATTTAACGCAGCAACAAGTGACAAATAAAGCAGGAATAAGTAGATCATATTATGCAGAATTAGAGTCAGGCAACAAAAACCCTAGTGTTAAAACTGCTAAAAAACTCGGTGGCGTTTTAATGTTCGATCGGACTATTTTCTTTAAATCATGAGAATAATAATGAAATGTATCAAAATGAAGGTCTCATAGTTTTAAACAAAAACCTCATCCAATAACAGGGTCTAGGTTGAACTGGAGTTAATGATGAAGAAAGTAAATAAAAATTGGGGGAGGGCTGCTATAGGCTGTACCCTTTTTGTTTATTCTCTTCGCTCAACAATAAAACATAATATAGAGTCTTCGGTTTTGCCGGGGACTTACTTTTTGGGCGCACTACCCCAAATAAAAATTAACGGAGGATCGTATGTCTGAAATCGAAGAATTAATAAATCGAATCGAAGAATTACGCCTAAAGATGACTAAGGTAAAAGAGGGAAGAACTTATACGGATCCGGAAGTCGTAGCTACAAGTCAAGAGTTGGATGATGTTTTAGACAAGTATCAAGAGATGCTGATGAAAAAAGCGGAGAAGGATTAGGCAAAGATAGAGCCCTTGGCGTGGGGCTCTATTCTTGAACGTCGAAGCAGAAGTAATTCATTGTCCCGATGAATACATCTCGATTGAGAACCTTCTCATAACGACTAAAGTGCACGCGCAGGCGATTCTAAACTTAGCTGCCGACCCAGAAAACAGATAAGGGTAGCGCACAGGTTAAATAAACATACGAAGGGGGAAGCTACATTAAAACATGTGGCTTCCCTCTTCGCTTAGAATTCATAACTTATTAGCTCAAGACTTGGGATAGTGCAACTGGGACCTCCCAAACAAACCAATACATTCCTTTAGGGTTCTTTTTAAAGTTTTGCTGATGCTGGTGGTTCTGTCTGAACCACTAGATCCTGCAACTCCTGGTGGCGTGTTTCCGGCAAAATGAGTAAGACCAGAATAATTGCAGCAAGAGGACCCAAGGCCATAAGGGAGACTGAATTACTAATGCCGCCCAGAGGCAGGGCTAGAAAGCCGACAAGGGTGGGTGCCAAGATCTGTGCCAGTCGACCGAAGATATTATTTACCCAGGCTGTGGCATTGGCTCGGATGGCGGTTGGAAATAATTCGTTGGTGAAGGAGGCACCGATCACAGTCAGGACGCCGACAAAAAATGTGCCAATGATATAGAAAATTAAGACGGCTGTATAGTTAGTGGATTGAAAGGTGGCAATGGTACCGACGGTGGCTCCGAGAAAAAAGATCACGGCGGTTCGTTTACGTCCTAGTGAGTCGAGAAGCTTACCAGCAACCCAGTATCCGGACAGTCCCAGCAAATACGCAATCGCGGTGGTGGTTCCGACTCGGCTTTCCGTCCAGTTAAGGTCAGTGACAACACGATAGGAAAAGAAGGTCATTGCGGAAGTATAGCATAGGTAGATGAAAAACCAAATTGCACCAAGGGTGATCAGGTAGCGGCGATATGGAGGCTGGAATACAGCGAAAAAGCTTGGCTTGACCTCCGTAGCAGCTTTGGCGTTGGTAAATCGTTCTGTCTCGTGAAAATATTTCCCAACAAAGAAAATAAACAAAAGTGGTAGCCCGCCAATTAGGTAAAGACCTCGCCATCCTAAACTAGTGTGGGCAAGAATCGGCATGAGCACAGCTGGGAAAATGGCCCCAATGGCTGAAGCACTTTGAAAAAGGCTCAAAGCCCGACCACGAATTTCTACTTGAAATTCTTCCGCTACGATGATGAAGCCAGTGCCCCAGACACTCACTAAGAAAACTCTTGCTAAGAATTGAAACAGGACAAACAGCTGGATATTTGGGGTAAAAGCCGTTGCTATACTCAAAGAAGCGTACATGGCTACTGAGCCTAAGAAGATAGGCTTACGTCCTAGACGGTCGCTGAGCCGGATCACGAAGAAGGCCATTAATGCGCCCACGGCCACCACGGACAAGGCCAGTCCTGTAGCTTGTATGTTTACCCCCAGGTCTCGTGAAATAAATGGTAAGCTCAGGTTAATGATCATAAAGTCGAACCCCTCAAAGAACGAGCCTAACATTAGGATAGGAATTAACTGACGTTGCCGTTTGCTCAGGCGGAATCTTCCCGATTCGTCCGCATGCATAATTCAATCCTCCTAATACTTATTGGGCACGGGTCAACTGATCCATCAGCTCTTGAATGAACTCTTTAGCCATTCCGGGCTCTTTCATTTGGGCGAGCATGCCATACATTGCGGCTGTACCCTGAGCAGGTGACGAGGTTCCACTTCGTACCATGGCTGTAGCCTCTGCCAGATCCCGAAGGAATATAGTTATCACTTCAGTATGTGCCGGGGTAACCATAAGGTGTAGAGCGGTCGGATACTGCAGGCGATCTAAGTGCCATCCCCGCTCATCCATTACACTTCCGATGGCATAGATATCCAGCGACTCTGAAGCAAAGGCAATGACACTCATCGTGGGTTCACCTAAAATCTGCAGGTCTGGAATTGCCCGAATGCCTTGAATTAGGGTCTGAGTTGTATTCATGATTTTTTCGGCTAAACGTAGATAGCCGTTTTCTCCGAGGTAATTCATGACAGCCCAGGCTGCAGCAAGGGCTCCTCCAGGTCGGGTTCCGGCAGAGGTTGGAGAAGCATATATACCGCCTGACCAATCCGTAGTGATCGTATATTGGTATTTGCGGAAATCTTTGTCTCGGTACAAGATTACCGAGGCGCCTTTGGCGGCATAGCCATATTTATGAACGTCAACGGAAAGAGAGGTAACTCCAGGAACGCTTAAATCAAACTCAGGCACTGGATAACCTAACTTGCGGACAAAAGGTAGTAAGAATCCCCCTAAACAGGAGTCGACGTGGAAGGCAATGTTATTGGACTGGGCTAGGGCGGCTAATTCCTTAATAGGGTCCATCACACCTTGCGGATAGGCCGGGGCAGAACCCACCATTAATATGGTGTTAGGATTGATTGCCGCTCTCGCTGCCGAGAGGTCCGCTCGAAAATCAGCATCTAGGGGAATACGGATGATCTTAACATCCAAATACTGTGCGGCTTTGTTAAAGGCTCCGTGAGCGCTCAACGGTACAATCATCTCTGGATTGGTAATTTCCGGGTGTCTTGCTCGGGCGCGATCTCGAGCAGTCTTTACAGCCATGAGGATACTATCGGTCCCCCCTGATGTCATGTTGCCTACCGTTTCTGATCCGCCCCCTAGGAGTCCTGCCGTCATGGATACAACTTCGCTTTCAAATTTCTGCAGACTAGGAAAAGCCATAGGATTAAGGCCATTTTCTGAAAGAAAGAGGGTATAGGCTTTCTGCAAGAGATCCAAAAGATCTTCACCGGCATAGTACACGAGGCTCCATGTCTTGCCACCTTTCCAGTCAGCGTCGTTATCGCGCAGGGCACGCATGGTATTTAGAACATCTTCTTTGGACTGCCCGTTTTGGGGAATTTTCATGTTATTTCAACTCCTCATTCTTCATGTTTAAACAGAAAGCAACTAGGCTCTTTTTGCGTTTATTCCTGCCGTAAATGGCTGACTGTACTCGGCTAAGGACCATTAACGCAGGCTCTTAAAGGGGAAATCTTAATTTCTGAGAAATACGTTCTGCATAGTCTTGCAAGTGCGGAAGAAATTTAGTGTAATTGCTCTCTGATAGAGAGCTGGATATGGCGCTAACAGTCAAACAGGCAACCACCTGCCCCTTACTATTACGAACTGGGACACCGATACAGAAAAGCCCCACTAGTGTTTCTTCCTGATCTAACGCATAACCGTTTCTGACAATACGCTTTAATTCCTCTCGGAGCAGTACTTTACTAGTTATCCCGTTGGGAGTGAGGGCTGACAATTTAAGCGATCGAAGGATAGCGTTTTGTCGTTCCACCGGAGCATAAGCCAATAGGAGCTTTCCCGGGGCGGTAGAATAATAGGGCAGGGCCGTACCGACCTGAATAATGACCATAAAGGGGAGGGCTGGTTCGACTTTGTCGATAACAATGACTTGTTCTCCAAGCTCCACGGCTAAGTAGCAGGGCAGGGAAACAGTGTAGCAGAGTTGCTTAAGAAACTCATGAGCGATGGAACGGAGGTCGCTTCCTGCCACATTGGTAGCCAGAGAAAGATCATGAACGACTAATCCTAAGCGGTATTTCCGCGTCCTATCAACCTGTTCTAAGAAGCCTTCTTCCTGAAGTGATTTTGCTAAGAGGTGGATGGTGCCTTTCGAGAGCTGGAGACAGTTGCTGATCTCCGTGATCCCAAATTCATGGGGAGGAGCCAAAAAACATTTCAAAATAGAGAGGGCTCGATTCACTGAACGCACGGTTGTGAGTTTATTATCTTCCAAGGTTGCAATCATTCCTTACATTATTTGAAACGATCAAAAATAATGGGTGACTAGGCCTATGCTCCCACCCATCCTTAGTATTTGTTAGGCAGAAAGGCTTGAGGTAGCCTTTCTGGATGGGTCAGACAGGGAATGCTATGCAGATTTTAGCCTCGCTATACCTCCTTATCTTTGTTATATTCAGCACTGCTGAACAGGCGTTCAATATTATTTGGCCAAATACTAGCAGAAGGTTTCAGATTTGTCAATATATTCAGATAATATATATAAATATTTTAGTGAACGCGTTTAACAAATGTTGAACATTAAGACTTCTGTACGAGAGCTTCTGGTGAATGGTTTCGTCGAACCGTCTATCCAAAGGAATACTACACGGCGAAGGTTGGAGTCTACCCGCACTGAAAGCAGTGTACTGAGTAACATGCCTTCTTGAAGAGCTGGACTCCTTCACGGTTGGATTAAACGAATAATTCATTTAATAATATAAAACAATAGTTTAATGAGTTCCTAAATCTTTGTCTTTGAACAACGATAATGGCGACGATTACGACAGTCGGAGGTACTTTAAATTATATTAAGAGGTATTTTAGATTTACGGCTAGTACTAAACCCTATATACTATTATTAAGCCATACTTACGATTAGTCTCACCATGAGAAGTCAAGCAGGCATATTTATCATAAGAGTTGTAAGATAGGGTGAGTACGCGGTAACAAGCAAGCTTCACAGAAGCGTTAGAAAAGGAGAAAAAAGTGAACCGTTTAGGGATTATGGGCGGAACCTTTGATCCAATTCATTATGGGCATTTGGTGGGTGCAGAGATGGCCCGCAGTAAGTTTAATCTAAGTAAAGTGCTATTTATACCGTCTGGAACGCCGCCGCATAAAGATAGAAGTGATATCTCTGCCGCGGGATTGCGTTATGAGATGATTGAACGCGCCATTCAAGATAATCCTGCGTTTGATATTTCTGCCATCGAGCTGGAAAGAAAAGGGCCATCCTATACAGTGGATACGTTGCGCGTTTTGCGCGAGGATTGGCCGGACCATGAGCTTTATTTCATCACGGGTTCAGATGTTCTCTGTGAGATTTTTTCTTGGCATGAAGTAGAAGAAATTTTAAAGATGACTGAATTTATTGGGGCAGCTCGACCGGGGTTTGATGCGAGTGATTTCCTCCTTAAAGTACATCAAGAGCACCCGGAAGCTCAAGGGAGGATTCATTACCTAGAAGTGCCCGCTTTAGCAATTTCCTCAACAGATATTCGAGCGAGGGTTAAACTTGGGGAACCGATTCGTTACCTTTTGCCGGAACCTGTTCGTCTTTTTATTCAAGACCATGGGCTTTATACTGAAGAAGGCAGTGCCTTATAGGTCAAATCATTTTTCATTAATTACTTAAGAATCTCACCGATTCATACGTGGTGAGTATTGAAATTTGTTTCAAACGGATATCATGGACAATAGTTCGTATACTCTCTCTGGATTTGATCATACTAAAAACGATCTATGAATTATATAAAGAGGTGACTATAAATATGTCAACAACACTTTATGTTGGGAACCTCCC
>CAKMJS010000144.1 GCA_927405585.1 uncultured Desulfosporosinus sp. | reverse complement strand
CATAAAATTGTTATAGGTGAAATCGTCCTGGACTATGACAATTTGAGTATAAATGGGCCAGATCTTCAGATTGAATTGCCCAAAAAAGAATTTCTGTTACTTTTCAAATTGTTAAGCTATCCCAAGCGAATTTTTACAAGGCAGCAACTTATGTCTGAAATTTGGGGACTGGATACGGAGATCGATGAACGAACGGTGGACAGTCACATTAAAAAGCTTCGTAAGAAGTTCGAGGACAGACCAGAGTTTAAAATCATCACGATTCGAGGACTTGGTTATAAGGCGGAGAAAAACTATGATTAAACAATTGTCAAATTCAATACGTGCCAAAGGGACCTTGATGGCCATCGGAATCTTGTTTTTCTCCTGTTTTGTTTCGTTTGCCCTGATGACGATGCTTTTCTTAGTGTTCTACAATGACTTGAGTGTCAGCGAAGGGCATGCAGTTTATGGGAGTTTCATGTTAGTAACCCTGATCTTATGTGTAGCCTTGGGAGGTTCACTACTATTCGTAGCTATTCGAAGAATTTCTGACCCAATCATTCGGATTAGCAATGCGGCAAAAGAGGTTGGTAAGGGTGATTTTTCGATGAAGATGGACTATAAGGGCAATGATGAAATAGGGGTTTTGGCTCAAAATTTCAACTTAATGACGACAGAACTCGGGAATATGGAGTATCTCCGCAAAGATTTTATTAGCAGTGTATCCCATGAGCTCAAAACACCAATCGCGTCGATCCAAGGCTTTGCCGAAATGCTCCAAGATAAGACTTTGTCGGAAGAGAATTTTCACGCATACACAACTATCATCATTGAAGAGACCAAGAGATTAAGCCATTTAAGTTCAAATATGCTGCGACTTTCTAAGCTGGACCATCAATTTATCCCAGAGAGCACGAAACCGTTTTCGTTGGATGAGCAAATTCGGAGGTCGATTGTCCTTCTCGAGGAAAAATGGTCTAGAAAAAACTTAGAGCTTGACATAGAGCTTGATGAAATCGTTTACACGGGTGACGAAGCCCTGATCCAACAGATTTGGTTAAACTTAATTGAGAATGCTATCAAATTTTCTGCTGAATCTGGAACTATTTTTATTCAAGCGAAAAAGACTTCCAACGAAGTAGTGGCCGAGATCAAGGATCAAGGTATTGGTATCTCAAAAATCGATCAAGGACGAATCTTTGAAAAATTCTTTCAAGCGGATGTATCGCATTCCCAAGAGGGTAGCGGTCTTGGTCTAGCAATTGTTAAGAAGATCGTAGAAATCTATGCTGGTGAAATATATTTCACCAGTGAAATGGGTCAAGGGACAACCTTTGTTGTTAAATTGCCCTTTAGAAATCTATAAAGAGGTCACATTGAGGGCATATTCTTGATGTATAACTAGGAGAACGAAATAATATCTGAAGGGATTTGATGGTATGAAAAGGAAACTGTTTATCTTGGCTCCACTGGCGCTTATGGTGGTACTTATTACGTTTGTAAAACCTGTGCAAACGTTAGCGCTGGATGCTTTATCGATTTTCCGCGTCAACGATGTGAAAACACTTCAAATTACTATTGCGGACCTGCAAGAAGGAATGCAAACACTTTCCAATCTGAAAGATGATTTCATAGGAAAGGAATCGGAACACAAGTCTCTGATCAACGTTGTCTCACAGCCACAACATGAAGTAAAAAAACTCAACAAGGCTGAAGAGTTTGAGGCGTTCAAGCTTCGTTTGCCACGTGAATTAGCAGCTCAAACGCCTGAAATTTCAGCGATGGATTCTAGCAAAATGACGTTCACGTTAGATGTGGCTGCTAGTAATGAACTGCTGAAAGCGCTTAGGAGTCCAAAACAGCTTTCTAGCAATTTACAAGATGTCGAAATGTCTATGGTAACTTCAGCTGCTGCCTACGCAAAGTATGATAATGTCCTATTCTTAGCGACCCAAAAATCCTATTTAGAAGCGCCACAAGCTGCAAAAAAGGAATTGCGTGAAATTATGTCCGATTTGCCGTTAATTCCGACGAATCTTCGCCAACAGCTTGCTGAAATCAAGGAAGACAATTCGGATATCTATCTTCCCGTCCTAGTTGGTTTCGGAAGAAAAGTCGCTTTGGGCTCAGAAAATGGTTACATCTACACGTTGTCAGATTTAAAAGGACTCACCGAAACGATTCCTCAAGATATGATCGCACCTGGATCCCACAGTCAAACTCTTGAAGGCTTAAAGGGTGAGTCCCAGGTCGCTGCCATGGGTGCAATGAGCCAAAAATTGATTAGTAAATACGGCGAAGAAAAATTTGCTGCTCTGAAAGAAGCTCATACAATGGCTACTAAAGAAATGCCCAATATGGAGAACGCTTCTGTGCTAATTTGGACCAAAAATGGTATTTTGTATGGCTTAATCGGTAATAAAACGGATTCTGAGCTTGCAACAATTGCGAAGAGTGTTCTCTAATGATCATCGAAACTCATGCTCTAACTAAAAAGTATGGCAATAAAACGGCATGTGACCAAATTAACCTGTCTGTAGAGGCGGGGCAAGTGTATGGCTTCCTTGGTCGTAACGGTGCTGGGAAAAGTACGTGTATTAAGATGTTGACGGGTCTTGTATTTCCGACGTCCGGAAGCGGCACAGTCCTTGGTAGACCGCTTGGCGATGTTTCTGCGAGAGAAAAGATGGGTTACCTCCCTGAACTCTTCCGTTATCAAGATTGGATGACAGGTTTAGATTTGCTAAATTTCCACGCCCAATTAATCAAATTGAAAAATAAGAAGGATCAAATTGGCAGGATTTTAAAGTTAGTAGGGCTTGACGGGCAAGAAAAATACAAAGTGGGTTCGTATAGTAAAGGCATGCAGCAACGCATAGGGTTAGCCTGTGCGCTGCTGTCGAATCCACAACTGATCTTTCTGGATGAGCCAACCTCTGCTTTGGATCCCATTGGTCGTAAAGATGTCAGAGACATTATTGTTGCTTTGAAAAAGGAAGGAGCCACCGTCTTTCTAAACAGTCATCTTTTAAGTGAAGTGGAAGCAGTTTGCGACAGTGTTACGTTTATTCACAAAGGGTCTGTGGTTAAATCCGCGCGGATGGATGAGTTACTCATGACTAAAATCTCATTAACAATTCGGGCCCAGGGTATAACTGAAGAATTGTTTTCAACGTTAAATAAACAACACGAATCCTTGCAAAAACTAGCAGATGGCAGTCTAACCGTTACTTTAAACGATTACGAGGAAATTCCTTCCCTTGCAGCTAGTCTTATCTCAAAGGGTGTGACTCTTTATGAGTTAACACCGCATCGAGAGACGCTTGAAACTGTGTTTATGCAGATTGTTGGGGAGGAGGGATAAATCATCGGTGCAATATTAATCACAACGCTTAATGAAGCCATTCGTAAAAAAACCTTTATCGTTATGGGTGTTGTCACCTTTTTGTACTTGGCATTTTGGACAATCATGCTTAATTATTTTCCCAACACATCAGTGACTCATGGCATGGGAGCTCAATTTAGACCGTTTGCGATTCAAATGGTTACGAAAATGGGTTTTCAATTTTCTTCCATGTTAATAGCTCTGCTCACGATTATGCTTGGATCGGGTGCCATTGCGTCAGAACTAGAGTCAGGACTTATTCAAGGGGTTCTCGCTCGTCCGATTCACCGCTATCAGTATATTCTTGGTAAACTTGGCGGATTGGTCATTTTAGTCTGTACGTACGCAACGTTGCTTTTCTCATTAATTCTGGTCATCGGAGCCTTATTTGGGCTAAGCACGATTACCAGTTTAACCTTCTCTCAAATCATGGCAGGATGGTTGCTATATCTTTTGCTGCCAGTCGCAGTCCTTTGCCTAACCTTGTTTGGATCGGTGTCTTTAAAAGCAGTGTCCAATGGAATTTTAATGATCTTCATTTACATTTTAGGTAGTGTTGGTGGAATGGTCGAGATGATTGGGCAGTACGTGAATAACAACTCAGTCATTGGGACGGGAATTTTTATTAGCTTGGTATCGCCTTTCCAAACGATTTATAGTACTATGGAAGGGGTCATGGTTCCGAATTCTGAGCTTGCAGCAACTGCAATGTCTGCTTCAAGTATATCAGGCAGTGGCAAACCAGCAAGTCTATGGATGTTTGTCTATTTTGCTATTTACATGCTCGGATTTGTGATGTTAGCGATACGAAAGTTTTCTCGCAAAGATATCACTTAAGACAGGGGCGAGAACAATTAAACAATAGGAAACCAGATAGAAGACTTAGTCATCTCTATAAGTCTGCAGGAATCTAACTCTTTGCTTCATTGACAAGCAAGGAGTTAGATTTTAATAGTATAACAAGACGATAGAAGGGTTAATCATAATTATGCTAACAAAAGAGTTCTTAGTCATTGCATCAGTTGTTGTGTCAGTGTTCATGGTTGTTGTCGTCAATTTGGTACGCTTGAGAAACACAAAAAGACCTGCCGTAGCAAAAAAGATTATTTTGCCACCCATATTCATGGCTACCGGTGCGAGTATGTTTATCCTACCAATGTTTAGACCAACTTTACCTGAACTGATAAGTTCCGTTGTCATGGGAATGCTTTTCTCGATCATCCTAATAAAAACTTCTAAATTTGAAATCCGGGACAAGCAAATCTATCTCCAAAGATCAAAGCTGTTTTTAGTAGCTTTGATCGGCTTAGTAACTTTAAGGATGATCGGGAAAATTATCCTTGCTGAGACCATACATATGGATCCTGCCCAAATGAGCGGCATTTTCTTCATCTTGGCCTTTAGCATGATCCTACCCTGGCGTATTAGTATGTATATTGGGTTCAGAAAACTAAAGAGACAACTCGACAACGCATAATTCTCGATGAACTTATTTTAAGCCAGCGCAGATGGCGTAAATTAGGATAAAGCAGCTAATCTTACAAAGTGATTAGCTGCTTTATCCTGTTTTTCTTAATTTTGTAAAAAGGTCCAATTATTCTAGAGTAAACCATACCTGACAAGAACACACTATTCCGAGTTAGCAGGTCTCTCTAAATGTATGTGTTTAATGTTAAAAGTGTGTTAAAAGGACCGTCCCTTTAACACGATTTAACACGCTCTATTTGCCAAAAGAACATCGTGGATAGGTGCAGACTGGGCACTCCAGACAAAGACCACCAACACCTAGCTTGACAATATCAAGGCGTGAGAGTCGTTCTCCAGTAAGCATCCGGGGAGCGAGCAGATCAAAGACGGTTTTCTTAGAATACATGACGCACCCGGGTAACCCCATGATGGGAACATCTCCGAGGTAGGCTAGCATGAACATGGCTCCTGGTAGAACGGGTGCACCGTACGTGATGAGTTCGGCTCCTAGGCCTTTAATTGCAGCGGGGGTGACGTCGTCAGGATCAACGGACATGCCACCACTGACTAAGATCATTTCTGCCCCCATACTTAGTTGGTTGCGAATGCTTGACTGGATTAGAGCTACGTCATCACTGGCCAAGGCTTGTTCTAAAACGACAGATCCCCAGTTTTCAACTTTTGCGCGAAGGACCGGACCGAATTTATCTTGAATACGTCCATGATAGACTTCACTCCCGGTGACGACGATGCCAACCTTTAAGTGCTTAAGGGGCCGCACATCGAGAATAGGGCCTGAATAAGTTCCGACAATTGTCTCCGCTTCTATAATGACTTTCTCATCCATCATCAGTGGAACGACACGGGTTCCAGCTATTTTTTCTCCCTTTTTAACGGGGTAATGATTGTGAAGGGTTGCCAGGATCACGCCGTCTAACGTATTTAACGCTAAAATGCCATCGACTGAGCTGTAGAGAAGGCCGTCGTGAGCAGCGGTTAAGTTGATTTTTCCTTCCTTAGGCTCATCAAGAATTATACCAGGTCCCGATACAGCTTGAGCTAGGCGCTCTGCTGCTTCGTTTTCATGAATTAGACCGGGGGTTTGATCCCAGACGTAAATGTGTTCTTTCCCCATGCTGAGGAGAACTGGAATATCCTCTTCCTGGACAACGTGACCTTTTCGAAACCGTGGTCCTTTAATAACCCCTGGAATAATTTGAGTCATATCATGGATAAGAATTGCACCAACAGAATCTTGAACTTTGATTTTTTCCATAGGGATACCCTCCAATACATCAAGTATAAGCTTTGAAGCATAACATAAACATTCTGATGGCAAATTAAAAAACGCCTACACTCAAATAAGGTGAGGCGTCATAATTTAATGACATACGCAACACCTCCTTTTCAAATGTGAAGGCATGTTCGTTTCCAAACATACCCTGAGGGCGATAAAACCCTGGCCCAATAACCATGGAAGCTCTTTAG
The DNA here is from genome assembly GCA_927405585.1 of uncultured Desulfosporosinus sp. Lineage (GTDB taxonomy): Bacteria > Bacillota > Desulfitobacteriia > Desulfitobacteriales > Desulfitobacteriaceae > Desulfosporosinus. The sequence goes on along the minus strand of CAKMJS010000144.1, from coordinate 3,976 downwards.
GTTAATAGGCTTGGAGATTTTTAAATATTAATTTATAAATATTATAACAGTAGCGTATCTATATTACAATTAAAGCTAAGTTAGTAATTCTTAGGCAATCGGAAATTAAAAATAGAAAATCAAATGCATAGCATTCAAAAACGCAGGACTCAATTTGCTTAAAATAAGGAATGGGACTATGATTATGTTTTGAAAAATGGGGAAATTGTTTAAGAATTATTTTGATAAATGTTTTAGGAATGTAGTTCAGTTGGGATATTTCCGATGCGTTCAAAAGTGGGGGTTATGTTATAATAAAAAGTGCAATTTCATAACTTGAAAGAACCTAGCATCATTGAACAAAAGGTGCCATCATTGACGCTTGGAAGGCTAATTTAGGGGGCAAGGCTAATGGATAAAGAAGTGTATCGTGGACTTGAAAAAGTAGTTGACCAAAAGCTGGAGGCAGCCCTGATTACTGTGGCCAGTGTGCTGGGGTCGACGCCCCGCAAGCCGGGTGCAAAGATGTTAGTTTTTGCGGACGGGACAACGGTGGGAACTATTGGTGGCGGATGTGGTGAGGCTGAGGGGAGACGGGAGGCATTAAATGCGATTGCCTCGTACACCTCAAATATATATCATTTGAATATGACTGCGGACATGGCTCAGGAGGAGGGAATGGTTTGTGGAGGAGTCATGGAATTATTTATTGACTATTTAGGGGCGCGAAAATCCGTGGAACAGACCAATCTCAACAAAGAATTCCTGTCGGCGATCAGCGAGACCGCTCACCCGACTAGTGTCACAGTGATTGAAGCGCTTGACAAGCAACTCGTCGGGGTAAAGTTATTTATCAAAAATACTGGGGAAGTCTTTGGTCAGCTCGGCTTAGAAGAACTTAGCAAAATTGGGCAAGTAAGCGCCAATCAAGTATGCAAGAGTTGCCAGCCACAAATAATATGTTTAGATTTTGAACTTAAGCATTGTGTCCCTTCTGTGACAAAAGCGGCCTACCGTTTATTGATAGAGCCCCCAACCACCATCGTACAATTATTGATATTAGGTGCAGGACATATCGCACTCCCTCTAGCGACAATGGCAAAAATTATTGGTTATGAAGTGACAGTCGTTGATGATCGTCCGTCCTTTGCCAATTCTGCTCGCTTTCCGACGGCGGATACGATCATATGTGATGATTTCGAACGAGCTTTAGAGACTATTAATATTAACCCGCAAACGTTCGTGGTGATTATTACTAGGGGTCATCGCTATGACAAAGTGTGTCTGAAGAAAGTCATAAATCAACCTGCCTCATACATTGGCATGATCGGTAGTCGAAAAAGGGTCAAAGCGTTGCTTGCTGAATTGGAGGAAGAAGGAGTACCAAACAAATTATTGCAAAAACTCTATTCTCCAATCGGTCTAAAAATTGGGGCGGAAACTCCCGAAGAAATCGCTATCTGTATTCTTGCTGAGTTGATAAAAGTGCAGAGGGGAGCCTGATCGTCCAATAAGTGTTCTGAAATGACACGCTTGACTGAGTAAAGTGCGTTGAACTAGGGCAGTTTGTAAGGGGTGGTTTGGGCATAAGGAATCAATGCGAACATTACAAGAGGTTGTAAATACCGCGTACACGATGAGTTGAAGCAAAAGACTGAAATATTCTAACTTTTGGCACAAGTCTTGCAATGTATAGTGATAACGAATAGTCGCATAATGAAAATCATGACTATTAAGAAATCGGCAAGTGCCAACAGAAATGGGAGGAATAAAACATGTCAGTTATTCATCAAGTGTATGGGTATTTCATGCCAACCGTAAATCTCATGGGTGCCGGAGCTGCTCAAGAAACAGGGAAACAAGCAAAATTACTGGGTGGAACAAAAGTTCTACTGGTGACAGATGCCTATCTCGAAAAAATTGGTATGGCTCAGGAAATTGCTGATGTGATCGAAAAAGAAGGCGTCAAAGTTATAATATATGGCGGAGCTGAACCGAATCCTACCGATAAAAATGTACATGACGGTTTTGACATCTATACTAAAGAGGGATGTAATCTGATTGTATCTGTAGGCGGCGGATCTTCCCATGATTGTGCCAAAGGAATCGGGCTTGTCGCAGGAAACGGCGGCAGAATTAACGACTATGAAGGTGTCGATAAATCTCCGTTGCCGATGGCTCCGATGATTGCTATCAACACCACCGCTGGTACTGCTGCAGAAATGACGAGATTCTGCATCATTACGGATGAGGCACGGCATATTAAAATGGCCATTGTTGATTGGCATGTCACTCCGAATGTCTCAATTAATGATCCCTTGCTGATGATGAAACAGCCTCCTAGCTTAACCGCTGCGACAGGAATGGATGCCCTTACCCATGCTGTTGAGGCCTATGTTTCCACGATCGCCACACCACTGACAGATTCCGCTGCCTTAATGGCTTTTAAGTTAATCCCCAGATATCTGCGTCGTGCTGTAGCAAATGGTGATGATTTCGAAGCACGTGAGCAAATGGCTTACGCTCAATTCTTAGCAGGTATGGCCTTTAATAATGCTAGTTTAGGGTATGTGCATTCAATGGCTCATCAATTAGGCGGATTCTATAATTTACCTCACGGTGTATGTAACGCAATTCTTCTCCCCCACGTATGTCGCTTTAACATGATTGGTAATCTCGATCGTTATGCAGAGATCGCTGTAGCAATGGGAGAAAATATTGATGGACTGTCTGTCAGAGAAGCAGCCGAAAAATGCTTGACAGCAATTGCTACATTGTCAGCTGATGTCGGAATTCCTACAGGATTAGCTGCATTGAATGTAAAAGAAGAAGACTTCGCTTTGATGGCTGGAAATGCCAAATTAGATGCTTGTCAATTCACTAATCCGCGCACTGCAACCCTGGAACAAGTGATCCAGATTTATAAGAACGCAATGTAAGTTAAACTTTTTCCTAGTAAAATGGCAAGAAAAAGGCTCTTGGGTTTACCTAAGAGCCTTTTTCGACGTATCTGGCTATTCTGGGAAGGGGAGAAGAAGGGGAGAAGAACCGTCCCTACTCCCACCCCTACTCCCACCCGACGTATCGGGCAATTCGTGAATTGCCCCTACAGTGGATTGGTGGAAACTAGTCGCTTTTTAATAGAAAATTATGAAGAGAAGTGCGCTAGAAAACGAGCGACCTCTTCCTTTTGGGGATTCTTCAGTAGTTCGGATGGAGAACCTTCCGCAGCGATCTGTCCATTTAGGAGAATCAAAGCTCGGCTAGCCAAATGCGTAATGTCCTTAAAATCGTGGCTAACGAGGACGGTGGTTGTGTGAGTGGCTTTAAAAACTTGACCAAGGTCATTGCGAAGACCCTCTTTGGTAGGAGCATCTAAGGCTGAAAATGGCTCGTCTAAAAACAGCACGTCCGGCTCAAGAGCAAAGGCACGAGCTAAGCTAACACGTTGGGCTTCTCCGCCGGAGAGCGACCGTGCTGATTGTTTCGTAAGATGGCTGACGCCGAATTGTTCCAGCCAATAGTCCACCCGTTCCCGAATTTTCCCTTTGGCCATACCCCGAATTTTTAATCCTGTGGCAACATTGTCAAAAACACGTGTGTTCAATAAGAGCGGTTCTTGAAACACAATCGCAATTCTTCGCCGGATTGGAAGAGGGACGTTCCTGGGAACGGATTGGCCCTGGAAAAAAAGTAAGCCGGAGGTCGGAGTTTCCAGAAAGGCGAGGATTTTCAACAAACTGCTCTTGCCTGACCCGTTTGGACCGATGAACCCAACGCATTCCCCCTGAAGCAAGTGGAAATCAATAGTTTTCAAGATGGTTTTATGGTCCTTGGTCCAGGTTATCCCTTGAGCTTCGAGCACCTTATGAGCCTCCTTGCTGTTTCTGTTGGAGTAGGGTTAAGCCTAAAGTTGCCCCATAGGCGAGTAAACATAAGATGATACTTAAGGCGATCGCAATATCGAAATTGCCTTTAGATACTTCTAGGACTGTAG
>CAKMJS010000143.1 GCA_927405585.1 uncultured Desulfosporosinus sp. | reverse complement strand
TATATTTTTTGTTCCAGTTATTTTAAACTCTGCAGCTGTTATATCAGCAGTTGGTGGTGGAGAAGCTATCAATGCCATCTTAGAACAACAAGGCATTGATCGTATATTTGATTTAGAGTTTTATTTATTGCAAACTGGTATAAATAAACTGAAAATTAATAAAACCGGTAGATTTATTAAAACATCCGTTGTCGTTGTTAATAATTCAACTCTAAACGATGAAGTTGCATAAATGAAGTTTTTATCACTCATCACAACATTTGTATATTCTGTTGGTAAGTATAATTGTAGTTGAGCTAGTTGTGCTTCCGTCATAATTGACGCTTTCGTACAAGCTTAACAATAAGTGGATAAGTTGGTGTCAGGCACCAGGTGCCTTCCAAGGGAACATATCCATAGTGCACTCATATCCATAGTGCACTCATAATTATTTAGGAATGAGACTAGCTTGCGTCACTTACGTTTCCTTAACGCTTCATACTCAGCATTCATAATCACACGAAGCTCCTGCTCGGGCAAAATTGTCCTTTGGGTGTGTCAAACCTTCACCGTCTTCTTCATCACAAACCCGGGCATAGCCTCCCTCATCTTCCAAACAATACTGATCGGTGCTGTGCCATAATGACTTTGAAAATCAGCCAGTCCAAGACAGGTAAAGGGCGAAGCAAAAGTTGCCTCTTTTTTATACTCTCTCACAAAAAACAACACATTCCCACCATTGATTAATTGGTTGATGTACCTCTGACCCGTTAATGATTCCTCAGTCGTCCGACTCTGAGACTGCCAGTGAAATAGCTCTTCATTAATGGAATAATCCTGATACAGTGTGGACGGTGAATAATCCTTTTCCGACTTATTCAAAGTCACGAAGAAAACATCCAGATTCTTCTCAGCCAGATAGAGAACTCCTTCTCGGAAAGAGCTCTTCTTTTGCTCCGTATGTTTGCCCAGAGCCACCAGAATCTGATCAAACGTATAAGAACAATATAAGTCGAGTGGATAGTCCGCCGCAAATCGGTCCAAGGGCTTATCCACAAAATCGATCTTCAAATACTGATAGTCCAGTAAGTCCATCAGTTCTTGATAAAGACGTAAATCGTCAATGGCCCAATATATCGCCTCTTCTATAGAAGCAAATCGATTGCCCAGATCAGCCAATCCCTTTCCCCATACCGTATAGTAAACCATCCTGAGCATGGTTCGTTCCACAGGTGTCTTGAGGTACAATAAACCACCTTTACCAGACTGGATCTGGGGTAAGATCGTCTGCATAAAACGAATCCATCGTCTAGAGTTCGCCAAAGACAATCGTCCAAGCGCCGCCGCTATCAGACTTTCCCGTTCTTGCTGAGCTTTATAGCCCTTCATTAAACCAGCCTGAGCCGCCAACCCCACCACAGTAACCTTCTTACTGTAGACGTCTTGCGGCGTTACATGGTAACCCTCAAAAAACTCCCGGACACTCAGGTCTTGTTTGGTTTCCATGAAATCATGAAGCTTGCCGATCAAATTTCGTTTCGTATTAACCGCATTGCGGATGTTCTCTAATATATAGTCCTGGGCTTGCTTTTCTAATTGGATCGAGCATCCTTTGGGTACATTAGCAAAGCCATGCTTGATTTCATGCTCGACTGTTTTCCGGGTCCTTGATAACAACGCTTTGAATCGGTCTTCAAACGAATACTTCTTGTGGGCTTGTCCCACAAAATCTAAAACTGTCAGCGCTTCTTTGCCCTCGCTTAACCTTAAACCCCGTCCCAACTGCTGCAAAAAGACGGTCAAGCTTTCCGTCGGACGCAAGAAAAGAACGGTATTCACTTCGGGAATATCAATTCCTTCATTATATATATCAACCACAAATACAAACTTGATTTCCTTCGTTACCAAACGGCGCTTCACATTATCTCGAACGGCGTCCTCCGATTCGGCTATCAGAAATTCCGAAGGGATCCCTGATTCATTAAAGATGTTGGACATGAATTCAGCATGCTTTTTGGACAAACAAAACCCAATTCCGATAATATCCGAACGCTCTAGGCAATATCGTTCAATGGCCTTAATGACATTGCCGACGCGTTTGACCGCGACCGTTCGTTCAAAAACATAGAGGTTTTCGATTTCCCGCTCATCATATTTCCCAGCAACCCAACGCACATGACTTAGGTCAACATTATCCGTCACACCAAAATAATGAAAGGGGCTGAGCAGTTTTCGTTCAATCGCTTCCCATAACCTGATTTCGGCAGCAATCCTTCCTTCGAAATACGCATAGATACTTCGTCCATCCGCTCTCTCCGGTGTTGCCGTTAGTCCCAGCAAAATCTTCGGTCTGTAGTAGTCTAATAGCTCTTGATAGGATGGAGCCGCTGCATGATGGAATTCGTCAATCACGATATAATCATAGAAATCCGGCGCGGTAATCTCTGTCAGTTCTTTGGAGTTAAAGGATTGGATCGAAACAAACAAATGGTTAAAACTATCAGGCTTTAGTCCACCGACCATCATCGAGCCAAAGTTCAGATCTTTGAGGATCCCTCGAAAGCAAGCCAGACTCTGGCTTAAGATTTCTTTCCGATGTGCGACAAAGAGTAGCTTGTTTGGTTTACCCGGGTTTGCCCTGCAAAAGTCTCGGTAATCAAAGGCGGCAATCACTGTCTTACCAGTACCTGTGGCTGCAACAACCAGATTTTTGAACGACTGATGGACTTCCCGTTCGGCCTTCAATTTGTCCAGGATTTCCTGCTGATAATAATAGGGTTTAATATCAAAGTTAAACCCCACGTTACCTGCTTCATCCTGACTGGTTCTTCTCTCCGATCTCAAGGCTTTTCTCAAGCGCTCGGAATCGATTGACGCAATAAAGGGAGTGAACTCTGGATTATTCCAATACCCTTCAAACGTGGCTCGAATTTTCTCTAATATATCCCCAGAGTCATATTGGGATAACTTGATATTCCATTCCAGCCCGCTGGTCATGGCTGATTCCGAAATATTAGACGATCCGATATAGACCGTACTAAAGCCGGTATCTCGCCAAAAGACATAGGTCTTGGCATGAAGACGAGTTCGTTCGGTATCATAGGAAATATGTATTTCTGTATTGGTAAGTTTACTGAGCTGCTCGACCGCTTTGAAATCAGTGGCACCCAGATAGGAGGTCGTAATTATTCGCAATTTGCCGCCATTAGCTGTGAACTGTGTCAGTTCATTGATGATCAACCTTAAGCCGCTCCATTTGATAAACGACACCAGGAAATCAATCCTGTGACAGCTTAAGATTTCCTTTTTAAGCTCCGAAACCATGCTTGGCTCATGAACAGCCCCGGTAAATAGAGAGTTCTCTGAAATAGACGTGTCTGGTCTGACGATCTTTTCCGAACCCTGCAAGGCTTTTTGTCTGCTTGCTTTTCTGTCTACTAGGGATAACAACATTTGTGCATCCTGTTGTATTAGGAAGCTCTTAACCCTTTTCAAGGTCGCTTCATCATTTTTAAAGCTAAAGCTCCCCTTTTGAATACACTCTGTAATGTACTTCAGAATTCCGTTACATAAATTAACTCGGTCTCTGACGATGGTATCCCCTTCATCGATATAATTGAAAATCTCGCGCAGGATTCTAGTTAGGTAATCTGCCAGAATCTTAGAGGACTCTGCCGAATCTAACGGGTGGGTATCTTTCAATACAAGTTCTTGATCCACTTTATTAAGATTTTCTGTAATGATTCCGTTAATGATTTGCTCATATAGGCCATAGATGATTTCAGACATAAGACACCTCTAATTCTTGGCTCACTTTAGCTTTTCAACCAGTGGAATATCTGCAGGGGCAAAGTCATATAAGTTTATCCTTTAATTTGTTGTGCTGTCCTGAGATTCTCTGCAAGCATTCTGCATATAATATAACTCTTCTGATCTCAATTACATATTATTCTAGGCAATCTCTACTTTCCAATCTTCGATGGATAAATCAACCGACTGAATAGCCTGAAAACAAAAGCTCTCGATACTCTTAGCAGATAAATTAACTTCAATATAGTTTCCATCCTTTAACGTACGGATAGCGCGAAATTTATTCGGATCCCTGCTAATAAAACGCGGAAACTGTTGAATAAGGTGCTCTAATTTTTCAGGCTCCAATTCAGAAATAACATTCATAGTTTGTTCTAAGACATCTCTCCACGAACGAACTTCAATGTATTGTTCTAGTATCCAAAGACCTTTTGGAGTGGATCCAGTAACATTTGCATTACCACTATATATGGTTTCTTTGTCCCCAAAATACGGCCAAAGTTGCAATGCTAATTCTGCCAACTGCTCTCCGCGCTGTTTAATATCTTCTCCCTTCCAAGTATCTACATCTTTAAAGACTTTGTTCATTTCCAAGTGACTTTCTATAAAACGTATCTTTTTACTATTAAAATCCAAATTCGATAACTCAGAATTATACTTTGTCAACGTAAGGTTTCCAATAGTGTGCAGCATCAATTCATGAGTTACCTCCCAGTCCTCTCCCAAATAGTTCTGCCAGTCTTCAGTGAGTGTTTGTGGCATAATGTGTTCAATTGAAAAGTTGTCAAGCGGTACTTGTTCCTTATGTTCGTACGATTTCTCTATAGACTCTAGTATTAGTTTAGCCTTTGAAGCCCGCTCTCCACCACCGTATAGCTTAATATCCTGAATTCTTGCTTTAAATTCCAGATCCATAGGATATCCTTTTGTTTGTAGAATCGCTTTAACACCTTCGACAAGGCTAAATGCCTTGTCCTTGACCTGGCTGTGTAATGAAGGAAATATTTTGCTTAAGTTTTTAGTTGAGACATTACAAACAAATCTCCTGATTGCAAAATTCTCAATAGTTTTGATGATCTCTATGAACTCCTTATTTGAAACATTGTTCTTTATATAGTCTTCATAGCAGTTAAGTAAGAATGGGTATGAGGTATTCACCTCAATCCGATTTACTCGCTCCAGTGCTAAGCGAATTGCAGAATCTACCTCTTTATTTGGGTTAAGTAACTTCCCATAATATCCGGCAAATCTAAATAGTTCTTCAAGACTGATGAGTGCGTCACCTTTATTGACTCTCTCCTTTAAGGAAAAGTAGACATCACTTTGTTTTACGACCGAACCTGACTTCATTAGGTAATGTCTAATGAATTCAGTTAGATTATCACCCAAGGCTTCCTCCATAGGTTTCCAATACTGCAGGTAAGTTTTTTCTTGTTCGTTGACATGGATGCGCATAAAGAAGTAATTTCGTATTAAATCTGATTGAGTCAAGGGACGACCTTTGGCGTTTAAACTTTCAAAAACCAGGTATGGGTTATCATCCGGGTCAAGGACTATGCTGACAATCGATAACTTGCTCGTGAGGATATTCTTTATCTTTGCGGGGTCAATATTTTCAGGCTTTAATTTTCTTTCGAAAAATTGATAAGCGCCTGAAATTCTGCTCTCAGTAGTTATAGATTCGCCATTAATAATGTTATGGAAAATCTCTCTATCTATTTGGGTCGGTTGAAGTTTATAGTAATTTTGCCCGTCCAGATAGGGATTGACCAATAAGGTGTTTGTAATTTCATCTGAGAGACGAGATTGACCACATTGCTTAGCGTTATCCCTCAATGCTGCTAAAAGTATAAAAATAGTGGTTAACCGCTGTTGTCCGTCTATTAGCAAGTATTTGGGTACCCCCTCCGGCACCGAAGCCGCTGGCATGGTTACAATTGAACCAATAAAATGGCCACGTGGATTTTCTTCGGAGCGGAGTTCATCAATGTCCTTCCAGAGCATTTCCCACTCCTTTTTCTCCCAACTGTAGGTACGCTGAAAAAGAGGCACAACATACTGTTTTGCGCCTTCAATGATTGCCTGTAAACTAGTTTCAGATGCCTTCATGCAAATTCCTCACCTTTCTCCATTCTTAGCCTTAGTGATAAAGTATACTTAAAAGAAATGTCAATGTAGCTACTTAATTGGGTAACCTAAAATTTCATGGATAAAATCAATAACGTTTCTGCGCTTTAATATGTCATGATGTTTCTGATTATAGTATCCTCGTAGGCATGTATAACATGACGAATCTTTTTGATCCCCACCGCAATCACATTGATTCATAAGATTTAGACTCTCATTCAAAACGCCCGCTAATACTTTTTCACTGTTAAGTCTTCTTACATGACCTGCTCCGCCCGGGGTTTTATCATACAAGACTAATTCATAATTTTCACGATGGGTAACAGTGTTGAAGAAGTATTGTACACATCCAGAAATATCGTTTTGCTGAATATCTAAGTAACTACAAATTCCTCTCAGGACTCCATGAAGCACTGAAAAGGCAATTTCCCAATCCACTAAATCGGGATTCAGAAACCTAAATTGAACTACGTCTGTCTCAAACCTATAACCTAATGCGAATTTTTTAAGTTTGTTTGTTCCATCGTTTCTACACCAATATCCCGATGGTGTTTTATGTTTTTCCCTCTTGGATTTTTTAAATTCTTTATCGTCCAAAACTGTATAACCACATTGTTCACATACAAAGAATCTGGACTCATTAAGCACTGCCATCTCATCTGCTTGACTCATTCCAAGTTCGAAACTCGCACTTCCAATTTGAAATTTATGTACTTCTATCTCATTTTTATATCCTACATAGGATATATCACTTCTAAACGTTCGCTCTGGCTTTTTAAGTCCGGGCTTTGTAATTTTGTCACCGTCTGCTTCAAACCCGAACTGCGGTACTAAAAAGACCTTTCTTGCAGCGGAATCCAATGGTTTGCCGCACTGTTTACAACTATCAAGCTTAGAAAATTCATCTTCCACTGTGTGTGGATCAATATTCAATGTTTTACACTCACACAAAATATAGTCATACTGTTTCCAACTCATATTTGGAATCTTTCTAATGTATCTACTAGTAATTAGATTGCCGTTTGCCACAATTTGTGATCCTGGTGCATATTCAGATATTGCCATCGACAAGTCTCTTTGTAGCTGAAGACCTAACTTAGTTTTATTTGTCTTATCAATTATTGTCATTTCTACAGTATCAACAGGGAACCCATATTTAGGGAGCACATTTTTTCTCGATAGAAACGAAAGTATCTCTTCATTCCTATAAACCTTGATACGCTCTCTGAGATTATCACTTCTAGCTTCTGCCGCATTTGCACGTTTGATTGCTTCTTTTAGAATACTAACCTCATAGTCATACTCCAAAACCGCTTTCGTTAAAACGCCCTCCTTCTCAGCATCATTACACATCAATTTATCTATCCAGCCATAGCCATCAACTCCGAACTTGATTGCTAGATTAACTGGCAAAAACCTGTTCAGATATTGTTGTAAATCCACAGGGTACGAGTTTAAATACTGCCCAAAAATTTCATAGCCGCTTTTATTATCATTTAAATCCTCCGTCATATTTGACGCTTTTGCAAAATACTCAGGGTGTTTTTTCCAGAAGAAAGACAACGAAGATGCATATAGGTGTCTGATCGCTATCTTTTCATTCTCTATTTTGAATTTTGGTGGCTCGATTTTACCTTTAATCATTCTTTCTGGACTTTTGAAAAAAGAAAAATCATGAGAGCTTTTATTGCAAAATGTAATGGCATAAGCAGCAGAGTGTTTGCGTCTTCCTGCACGGCCTGCTCGTTGTGCATAATTCGAAGGTGAAGGTGGCATATTTCGCATGAACACCGTTTCTAGAGAACCAACATCAACACCCATTTCAAATGTCGTTGAACAACTAAGTACATCGATCTCTTTTCTCTTAAATTGTTTTTGATATTCGTAGGCCATTTCTTTATTAAGCTGCGCTGTATGTTCTACAACTCTAAGCTCTCTTATGTCAAGTTCCTGATACATTCTATAATAATGGTTATTCTTAAAAATTTCTTGCAGGTTTATTGGCTCAAGTTCTCCGTCACACTTGTAACTTGGGCATACGTTAAAGGCATTATGAATCGTTACTTTTTTGCATTTTGGACAACTAAACCACTCACTTTGTTTTGAAACTTTAATTTTATCAGTATCAATTCGATACTTGCTATCAACTGCTTTAACAATTCCCAAAGTGCAAAAAATCTTCCAAATACCCTTTTCCAATAGTTCTCTTGCCCGCTCATCAGGTATCTCGTTTCCTGCCTTTTTCAATACCTTGATAAAATATTCGAGACGTTTGTTTGTCATATTTGCCTTGGTGGGTATAAATGAGCGTTTATATGCCTTGGGTTCAGAATCAGATAGGGTATAGGCATATTCAACCCCATTATGTGTAAAATATTCCTTATCAGCACTGTTTAAATTTGCACCATAGCTTACTGCTGCATCTGCCATTATCCCCATTGCAAAGACATTACATATTGTAGCTACCTCACTTGACTTTAAGTTGAGGCTGTTATTTGCTGGAATATTATCATCGTTTAATGATAATCCTAATAAACCCATGCTAAATAGTGATGTGTTTCCGTTGTTGTCAACTATTTCACGCAGCGCAGCTTTCCATGCTTCTTTGCGAGTAATATCACTACTTTTAGAAGCTACGTTATACTTTTCGAACTGATAAATTAAATCCTCAATAAAATCGTTTAAAGCTTTTCCTCTTGTTGTATAGGCATTGTCTTTTAGAGTTTCAACGATCAGTCGCTTATATAGGATATTTCGGTATGTTTGATTCATATAGCTTGAATAAAAAGCTGCTGCTTGTCTACTGTCAGAAAATGCAATAAACTGTTTCGCTATGTATGTTTTTGACACAAGCTCACTCATGTTACTTATACCAAATCCTGTATCATCGACTTCTTGCACATGCTCTCGCTTAAGGGAGTATGCTGGCAATTCTTCGAATAGCGCGGTACCGATTACACTCGTGACAGCTTCTTGTCCAGAGAAAAACATTCTTAAAATTCCAAAGCTATTAGTATTTTCACAAGATAGGCATTTTGTCAGAGTGTGGGATGGATTATCGACCTTAATTTTAAAAACTGTAACTAAAAATATGTTATCATGCTCGCAGCGGTTCGATGCTCCTGGTCTGCATAATAAGCCACATCTAGAACAAAGTGCATATTCTTCTGCTTTAATATTTTCATCGTCAAGTGTATGGTCTTCATCGCTATCCGATATACTGTTTCCTAGTAAAAAAATTATTCTGAGATTATCTTCGCCTGCAGCATTTGATTGTACAAAATAATTATCTTCAGTTTGCCGTCCTACTAGATATATCGTATGACAGGAAGAACATGTGGCTATTTCAAATACCTTATATTCCTCACCCGCTTCGAAATGGGTCAGTTTTCTTGTTAAAAACAGCTTACTGCTTGGATTAAGCGTTATAAAGACACTATCAGTTGCCCTTAAAAACATATGATATCGAGCATCGAACAATCTGTCACCATTTTCCTCACACTTAGCGGCAACAGTTACAAAGTTCTCAACATCTTTCTGTGTCCAATTCATAAGACCAGCAAGTGCCGATACTGTTTTTGGTGTCACCAAATGCTTTCGAATCTCCCAATAAGTATTATCATGCAATACAACCTCATAAAGCAGTTCGTCAAGTATATTTGTGCGTCCATTCTTGGTTCTTTCATGGATTAAATCAATGATTTTGCTTTCGGATTCTTCGCTATTAATTAAATCAGCAATATCATTATAAAAATTTCCTGGTAGTTCGTTGCATTGATGCTTAGTTTCAAGTTTAACTCTTTCTGCCCTAATTACATCATTACTATCAAAGTCACTATCACACAAATTATGTGCAAACTGGGCAACTTCTAAATTATCATTTTCTCCACCAAGAGTTGCGCTAGTCAATATATATGTAATATCATTGTTCAATAATTTTGCTTTTAATCGCCTTAAAAGCATTGAAACCTCTATACCAGTGGAGCCATTATAGACATGTGCTTCATCAAGAACGACAAATTTCCAGTTTCCTGAATATTCACCATCAAAAAATACATTGTCATCAGGCCGTACCATTAAATATTCAAGCATGGCATAGTTTGTAATCAAAATATTGGGTGGTGTTTTCTTCATTTGTTCCCTAGAGATAAGTTCATTTACTATTGGAATTTCCTGGTTGTTAAGCTTTTTGTATTCTACTAATGCATCATTAAGCTTGTGTTTTGTTTGCCCTGTATAGCTACCGTATGTTATTTCAGGATAGTCACTAAGCAGCCCTCTTAAGCGTTCAACTTGATCGTTAGCTAGTGCGTTCATCGGATAGATTATCAAGGCTCGAACACCGGCCCCTAACTTTTTTTCTTCATGCTGACGCATTAAATAATTAAGGATTGGAATTAAAAAGCTTTCAGTTTTACCAGAGCCTGTCCCAGTAGAAACAACTATGTTTTTCCCATTACTAACTCTCACAATAGCGCTTTCTTGGTGTTTATACAAAGGTCTTGATTGTGGTATATTGAGCTTGCAAAATCCTTTAGATAAATTCCCTGCATCAATTAGTTCTACTATGCTTTTACCTTTTACAAATGCGTCGGTTACTTCAAGAAATGGTCCTTTTGCAAAGGAACTTTCATCTTTAAGTTCCTTCGCAAATTGCTGGGAATACTTATTATCACTGATCCTAAATATTGTAGATAAATAACGTTTATATTTATCTACAATATTTTTAGATGCATTCACTGGTGAAAATCCCACAATAAATCCCCCTAATCAATAGCTCCACAGGATTACAGTCTGTCCGTTATCTCTCAATACTTTCCTTATTGAATCCTTGAATGAGCCAATTTTCACGATCCTCTTTCAGATAGATATGGATAAAACCGGAACTCTATTTAATCCAATCATAATGCCCACTAAAGAAAAAATAGCGCTTTAAATTCTGTTCTTCCTATTCAAAACTGTATTACGCACTATGGGTGAAAAAGATTATTAATTAGGAAGGTTTAACTCTTTTAAATGTAACAAATTCACCCAAACGTACTCCATCTACTCTCCAACCGACATATAACCACAAATCAGCATATTGATGGTTACCCTGTAACCACCAATCCCTATATCTATAAGCAGATAACGGAAGCTTATCTCCAGCGAGCTTTTCTATTTTATTAAACGTTAGAGTTTCTGTTTCATTTCGGCATTGTCTTAGATACTTCTGTAGCGTCCAAAATTTCACGATCCGTAAATTTTCGACTTTAGTTTGTAGCTTCTTTTTGGAAGCATCAAAAGGATTGCTTTCCACATTCAATTTTTTGGGGTTGGGAACTTTCTTGTCATCGAATGTTTCTTCTGCTTGAATTCGCACCTTATTAACTTGCAATCCTAATAAATTCGCTTCTACGGGTTTTGTCTCATCCATTGGAAATCCGAGCATTTTCATTTTTAATATTATTTCAGTTACACCCGTATTTCCTAAATTTCTTATTTTTAAAAGCATTTGTCTATTGTATTTTTCAATATCTTTTGTTGTTTGAATCTTAGCCCTATTAAGGCACTGATATGTTTTCACTGTAAGCCCCATTTGTCCGATAGTTACATGTTTATCATGTTGCTCCGGAACCCCTGTCCCAGTAATAACAGGTAATCTATTGATATCAGTAGTTTTCGGAATATCATTGGTAAACTCAACAACATATACATAATCTTCGGGAAAAAGACTTTCGTAGCGTCTATATCTAACAGCCCTAGTCAAACCCTTTTCTTCCGCTTTAACAATAATTTTTCGGTTAGTGTCATACAAGAATTCCAGATAATCATATCCATCAAAATATGTTAGATAAACATATTGTAATCTATTTAGGTCAATAAACTGGACAAATACATCATATGATACAGGACTACTACCATGAATAAGCTTCCCTTTATAATTGTTTTTATCGCTTTGATCTAATCTCTTTAAATTACTTATAATATATCTGCAACTAGAATGCATCTGAAACGGACTGTCCTCACGTTTTTTAATATGTTTAATCGCAATACTTTTACCGTGTAAATCGTATGGATTAATAATGTTATGTTTAAATTCTCCTATTTGCAAGTAATTTGATACACCAAATCCTGTATCATCCTCCTCATCTTCAAAAACATTTACTTGATATAAACCGTTACTTAGATTACTTTTAATTTCGAACTTACCATCCTTGAGTAGCAACTTTTCGGCTAATTTCTCTTTTGTTTCAAGTAATACTACATCGACAAAATAATTTGCATTTCCAACTATATCAATTTCTCCAATTAGTTTTTCTGACTCAAAATTGCCTTTCAAAATATGAGCGACAACTATGCTTTGAGTAATGATTCTTGCGAATTCAGTTCTGTTCTTCGGAAAATCAAGAAAGATACTTCTTAAAACTTTTTCTCTCCCGAACCATGATTTAAAGCGAGTTATGTCACACTCAAAGAACCCTTTTTCTTTTGATTTATAATAAGCTACTGTTTGATCATCTGTATCGTTGTCATTTACTATATGCTCATCCATGCTCAGTACTATTTTGTCCTGCGGGTATTTAATATGAATTGTCGAAGGAAAATCACTATGCCAAATATCGGGTGATTTTTCCACATTCCAAAGGCCCTTATCAAACTTCCATTTTAGAACCGGTATATCAAAGCTTAAATTAATAACTTTGTTTTTTATGTTATATGAAAATTGTAGATCGTCAACATCTGGATTAATTTCAAAATTAAAGGAGTTTTCATCCGTATTCTTTATTGCAGTGTTTCCTTTGGGATGTAAAAGTAAATCTTCATTAAAGCGTATTGTACCCTTTGACTTAAATAAGTAAGGGGCATCTTCGAATTCATACTCAATACCATTTATTAATACAAACTGCCAATAACGATCAGTTCGATCGTTTGGAACATCAACTGCCACGGTGTATATGCCGTCATGTGTATAACCATAATCACTTAGATTGAGAATATATCCAGTTTCTCCACTTCTGTCACCCAGATCTATTACTGTTGTTTCTTTATCAAACAAACGATGCCTATTACTGTTAATTTCGATAACCGTTCCATTTGCTCGTTTTGCTGCTATTTTAAGCAAAATTGTTGGCGGGGCGTAGTAAATTGGCATAACAACATTGTTATTCATTGAATGCGACGCGTTTAGAGCCTTTCTATGTAGCAACCCTTCTTCGAGCCTCTTCCCAATAGATATAGGCCTACCATCTGGCAGTCTGACAATATCGCCGTACTCAAATTCAAAATATGATCTTACTAATTTACCAATAGACTCATTTTCAATTAGTGCCTCTGAATGTGGCGTTTCATTTTGTTTAGTAAACGCATATACTTCACCACTTGGCAAACTATTATCTGAGTTTAAATAATCGCCATCTTTGTCAAAAAATCTAATACAGTCAGCTTTTATTTTAAATATTCTTATTCGTTTATCATCACAAGTCAGTTCAATGCTAAATACGCTAAAAATGTCTTCCGCTTTTATTGTAAGTTCTTGTACTTCAGTCTTATATCCTGTTACAGCTTGATACAAAGATGTTTCAATAATTCTGTGTTCATCTTCACGGAATATATTCCATTTTACATTTCTTTCAAATTCAAACTTAATAAGTTGGGTCGGAAGTACTAACATAAATGTTGTTTGTTGAAAGTTGCACTTTATGTAAGGTGAAGAATAGCTTTTTTTGCCTCCTACATTCGTTGTGCCTCCATTGTACTTGTTGAATTGTGCCTTAAATTCATTAGAATTTTCCTGCCATTTATTGAATAATATTGACAGTCTACTCACAGGATTGATAGGAGTTATCTGTTCCCAGAAACATTTATCAATTAGTCTTAGTATCCATCTAATTCTAATCTTTCCACCTCGAACATTTGCTGTTATAGCATTAGATGTTTGCTTCACAAGTAGATAAGTTCTGCCTGTATTATCGTTTCTTTGAATAACCTCAATTAATCCATTCATCATTTCGGAATTGTTCCGCAGTAAATCCCTCTCTAAATCAATATTGTAGAATTTAAACATAAAGTCAAACATTTCATTTGCGTAATTATTAGATACAAATCCATGCATTAAGATGTTATTTACTCGTTCGCTTTTATCAAGCATGATCTTGTTGTTTGACGTAAGGGTATTAACAAAAGACTGACCGATAAGCCCTTGATGTATCGCACTCATTTTTTTTGTTCCAAGGACTTCTTGAACATGACCCCAAAAATTCGAATCATAATACTTAATTCCAATTTGGACAAGTGCTGTCGCAAACATTGGATCATTCTTTAAATATGTGTTTGTATTTATAATTCCTTTAGATTTTCCCTTGAAATAATCGATTAAAATCTCGTATTCAAAATCCTTTATAATAATATCTCCAATTAATTTCTTCTTTGGGAACTGTTTTAATATCCTATTCCATAGCCTTTCAAATGGAGTTACTATTTTCTTAACTGGCCTTTTCTTTGCTGGCAAATTCCTTCCCATGTTATCACACTCTCCTCGTATCACTTCTTAATAGAACGAGCAGTCTTATTCATTTCAAGAAATCGTAAAATATTCTCAAGTTACACTACATCATCCGGCACAATTTGACTTAACATTCTATACCCTCTTCCCATAATACTCCTCCAACCTCTCATCACACCGCCCTACAATCCACACCTTCTCCTCCCCCGACAACTTCTTCCAAACATGCCGATTAAACTCCACATACTCAATATCTCTACACCGACTCATAAATCGCATATCCTCAAACCGCTTAAACGGATTCATAAAGATGTTTCGTTCAGCATCCTTGCTTGAATACCCATCCTTACAGTAAAGACTTGATTTCTTCTCTACAACCAGTCCTTTTTCTTTTCTAGCACTGTAATAATCCATAAAGTAATCCACAATATCTTCGACCATGACCCTGCCATTTTCGTCAACATGCTCAAGCATTGCTTTGAGAAGTACCGGCTTGTAGGAGAAGGCCATATCCATAGTCCTGACCATGACCATGAACTTATCTTTCATATTGGCTGGGGTAATAAGCTCCCAGTCGTACTGTTTAGCATAATTCTCAATTGTCGCTTCTTTGAAATACTTAAAGGTCCTTCTATCCCCAAAAGGCACCTCTAAATCAGCGGAAATCTTTCCTTCACGTATATATCGTTCAATGGTTTCCGTTTGAACATCGACCATTCGAACGAACTCAAGCTGGGAGATCATATCTTTCACTTCATCCTGCCAGTTAAACAGATCAATCAGCTCGTAATCAGCGACATCCATCGGGAAGTCAAGAAAAACAGAGGGTTTTTCCCCTCTGTTTATTAAATCCCAATCAAGCTGAAACTGTTTCTGTGAAGCAATAACGTACTCCACGGCCTTATACTCCTTGAGATTAAACATCCTATGCAAGGAGTAGGGCGCGTTAAACATACTGGCATTATCGATAAAATCAAACACCATCAAATACTCTTTACCTTCAGATTTACGCATCCCTCTGCCCAGTTGCTGAACATACAGCGTTTTAGACAGCGTCGGTCTCGCCATAAAGAGGACTTCCGTTTTCGGGCTGTCCCAGCCTTCATTTAAAAGGTCACAAGCACAGAGTACTTGGATATCACCATGTTCATACTGATCCAGGATTCTTGATCTATCAGCGGTCTTCATGGAACCGGAGACAGACTCACACCTAATCCCCTTCAGTCTGAATAGCTCAGATATTTCATTGGCATGTCGAACGGAAGCGCAGAAGACCACGGTTTTCTTATCCTTAACAAAGTTCAAATAAGTTTCTACTAAGAGATTATTTCTCTCTGGCACAAACAGTTTACTTTCTAGGTCCTGCGCATAATATTTAACCCCGTTAATTCTTACCGAGGAAAGATCGACATTGGTCTTGACCCGGATACACCTTATGGGAACAAGCACGCCTAGTTCAACGGCTTGTTGCAAATCCAGCTTGTGAGCGACGTTCTTAAAGTCTTCAAGGATACTTTCTCCATCGCTTCTATCAGGGGTGGCAGTCAGGCCTAACGTGAATTCTGGTTTGAAATAGCTCAATACCTTCCTATAAGTGTCTGCCGCACCGTGATGGCATTCGTCGATGATGACATACCCAAAGTCATCTGGTTTGAATTGATCGAGATTTCTGGAAATACTTTGAATGCTACTACATAAGACATAAGCCTCGTTATCTTTCTGCTCAGCGACATACAAACCAGTCTCAGCAGTATCCCATATCGATTCAAAGGCTCCTTGAGCCTGAGTAATTAGTTCCTTGGTATGCGCCAAAAACAACGTTCTTTTCCCGAGTCGCTTGGCATCACTGACAGCGGTCACTGTTTTTCCTGCTCCTGTGGCATGATAAAGAAGTGCAATGCTCTCCCCCTGATCACGCATCGTTTGCAGATTCGATAAGGCAGCTTGCTGATGCTCTCGAAGTTCAATAAGCTTCCCCTTTTGCTTGGGCAAATAATCCTCTAACGTTTTAAAGGTCGGGATCTCCCCGACAAAAATACGCAACTCATCCTTAACCTTCTCCGGATGCTGCTTCAACTGTTTATAAACCCATCGATAAACCTTCCAGTTTTGATAGATTAGGCTATTTTGCTTGGTTAGATCATCATAGTATTTATTGGAGGAAACTTTATTGGGGTTATGATAGGTTTCTCCATCGATTTCTATGGCAATTTTTAAGTTCTCACTTTCCAAAGCAAAGTCTATGGAGCGCCTATTGCCATAAATATCGGTGAATGGATACTGGAGAAAAAGATACTCTGACTTATCCGGTCCAAAGGTGTCACAAAACAACTCGACAAAGAGATCTTCAGCGACACTCCCAAGACTTCCCTTATGCTTGATTTTATCGGTCATTTAGTCAACCCCTTAACCATCAATAACTTGTTTTCGCAACAACTTTTTATTGAAGATACTATTTTCATAACTTTTTGTCTTCTGAACAAGTCAAACACCCTTAGTAGATTTTCTTATTATTATCGACAAATGGAACTTATTCTTTACTATATTCATAAATTCTGCATAATTCTGTTAAGTCCTGCCAATAATTGTTTCTTTCTGCATTCTTTATGAATATTCTTTTAATGGTTCTTAGGAAGTTCAAAATGACAGTACCATTAGTCTCACGCAGTGTGTGGGTGAGACTCTAATAACAACAACAAGGCCGAAAGCAAATGCTTCCAGCCTTGTTTGTTTACTCTTTATTCCGTTCGAAAGGAGTTCACGGAAGCTCAGTTTCTAGTTAATTCCTTTCTACCCATGACTTTAGGAAGTTCCAATCTTTTACTGCTCCGTTGTTATGAAGTATGCCTAAATAAACTCCGTCTCCCTTACCGACCTGCCAAATGGCAAAAACAGAATTGTCCTTCTCTGTGATTCCATTTCCCTTAACATAGTTATAAAATATGTCTTTACCTTTACCATAGGTCTCGGCAACATAGGCGACAAGGTAAATATCTATGCAACTTGCTCCAAACTCTGAAGGGTTCCCATTAAGGATATGCTTTCTGATTATTTCTTTCCAATTACCTTCGGGCAAATTTAGAATTTCATTCTTAATTTCCTCAATCCTATAAGCCTTATAACTCCTCTTTTCCCATGCTTTGAGCTGTGAATAATCCCCGTTTACTTGGATAAGCTTGATTAACATGTTTTTCAAATTACACACGGTTGGGATCACCTTAATATGTAAACTTCTTGCACCTAACTTATTTGGTAGTATAAAAGGTTCGACCATGACTCATCCTCCTATCTTTATACTTATCGCCTCCCAGACATTGACAAATAACAACCACCCCTATCGTTTTCCTTCTCGCTACTTGAACAGAAGTTGCGTTAATCAAATCAGAAACTCCTTAGCCAAAGAGAGAGAAGCCAATTCAATTTATCTGAACAAATTTAACTTTTAAGCATTCAAGCTAATAACTTGCTTACATTGCGGGTAATTAGTACAACCATAAAATTCTTTTCCTGCATTTTGTCCCTTATTTGCTTTGCGTAAAACCATTGGCAGACTACATTTGGGGCACAGGACAGTTTCATTATTATTATGAACAACAGGAATCTCTATTGGCTTGTCAAATACGCCTGTCAGCGCTATACCTATTTCTTGATAGTTATATTTTGAGGATAAACGTACAAGCTCAAAGTTCGCATCTTTATAGACCTTTTCAACAAACAAATCTCGCTCATATGCTTTCTTAGATGTATGGCTAATATCATCAAGTTCAATTCCGCATAGAGGCTTCATTGTATTCGGTTCACACAAAAGAAAATCTACATGCTTTTGGGCAATTTTACCAAAATACTTCATATAGTCTTTCCCAACACCTTTACCAACGAAGAATACATCCTTTAATCCTACTTTAGGGCAGATAACGGCTTTATCGCCGACACTTAGTTTTAGAGAATGATAAAATGAGCGCTCTGTATCCGTTAAGAAATTTTCTGTAACTTTATACGGAAGCTTCTCATTTACACTAACCTTCGTTTCTCCCTTATCATTATTTGATAAAAGTTGGACAACAATAAAAATAATTATCACGGCTACTACAAAAATACCAAAAACCAATTCCATGAAAACAACTCCTTAGTTTTTAAAATTTTACGTATTAGAACGCTCGATGAGAGGTTCCTCAACCATCGATGACTTCTTTAAGCAACAGTTTCTCCTTGAAAGCGCCTCTCTCCTGAACTTTTTGCTTCCTGATCAATTCGAACTCTTGTAAGGAGATGTTCTTATCGTCCAAGATCGCATAAACGACTTCTGCTAAGTCTGCCAATTCTTCAATACTCTGGCTGTCTAGATATTCTTGAAGTTCTTCACCCAATTTTGCGTTTAATGATTCTAGGTACTCCTGTCCGGAGACCTTCTTATAGATCGCTTGTTTTCCACTTTGCTCGATGATCTCGGGTATTTTATCTCGTACAAGCTTATTGTAGACTGTTACACCCGTTGATCTCGAGACATGTACTTCATTCTTCTCTATTACTGGTAGTACAATAAAACCGTCCTGATCATCTCCGAAAACTTTCCCACTATTATTTGCGAGCCAGCAAGCTGAGTAAGCACATAAAAAGGCATCCAGCTTGTCCTCTAGGTTCTTAAACCCTTTCTTTGACAAAGCTTGAATACCCAATGAATCATTGAAGAAATCAATAGCATTATGACCTGGAGGATTGAAGTCACTTAACCTTCTAACAAGGTCGACCATACGACCCATCTCCGATTTTGTTACTCCAAATTCAACCTTACTTTTGATTTTATATTTAATGGGGAAGGCATCAGGGAAAAGACCTAGCGTTATACCAGTAGGGAAGGTTTCCATAATTACGTGCTTTTTATTGCATGGGTCACAGTTAAGCGAAAAAGCTGGCATCTTATTTCTAATTGCTCTTACAACTTCTTCTCCTCTAACGATTCCGTAGTGTTTTAACATAAAACTTCTACTGCATGTGTAAAGCGACAGATGTCTACCATGGATTTTCTCTCTCATCAGAGCTCCGTCACAGCATCTAGAACCTGTTTCGTTATTTACGATTAATGGAGCATCAATCGCAACTATTGCCCCATCCTGCGCATACTCTTCAACTATTGAAACGATCACTTCATCCGAGAACACTTTGGATTCACAATATACAATCTTTCCAAAATCATCGATAATGCAAATCCCGGATTCTTTGGTATAGGTCCAGGCTAAGTCGATTCCAATATAATGCATTGATTAACCTCCGATATTGCTTGGCATTAATCCAATAATTTAAAAACTACTTCAACTCTTTGACAATCCAATACTAACTTCCTGTGCCAAAACCATAATAAACCTAAATTCTTCAATATTCTGAAAAACCCTGCCAACAACTGTCTATTTTTACAATATTTTTGAATTATTTGAGCTTTAATAAAAAAAGCTTTAAAGGATATCCCATTGCCACTTGTGCGTCGGTGAACGATAAAATATGTCATGGATTTCCGACGAAGGATCCGCTGATAGGAAGCCATACCTCCGACAATAATCAAATGTGTCGAGGGTATGGCTTTAATCCTCTTTAAGGTAATATTACTCATCTTACCAATCAGTATCATTTACAGAAAATATGACTACAATGGAACCATCTATTTATGCAGATCAAACCACTTCATAAAATGCGGTCTATCATTGTTTTGTGGTACCTCATACTGTTTTGAACACTCCCCCACCTACGCCCAACGGCTAAGACATAAAAACGGGGACGTGGCGAAACTTAGTTTCGATACGTCCCTCTTTATCCTCTGAAATCATCGAAAAACGGATTCCAAGGGTATCGTGAGATCTTGGAATAATTTCACTGGTATTTCATCCGGCACACAGTAGACCGTGGGTTTGCCATACACGCCGTTTTCAAGTAGGAATACCATGACTGTTTCATCTAAGGGATAGACAAATATGCTCTCTATCATAGACGGGTAGGCTTTGCTCTTCTTCCTCGAAAAACGATAACTCAAGATCTTCTTTCGCATCAACATAATAAAGGCCATCCTCTAACGGTTTATCCAGTACGAAGGCCTCAAAGGTTTTATCGACCTTACCGTTCCGGTTGGTTTTGCGGGCTCCTACACAATTCAACTCCGGGATAATGATGATGATCAGTCAGCCCCTTTAACTAACCCTTGGATCGTTGAAGGATTAGGACAAGAGACCGAGATTTTAACGTTTAACGAAAGCGGCTGTCCCCGTTATCGGTATATATAAAGCCCGAATCGTCTGCAACCTCATATTCTTCATCGAATTCTTCAAATCAAAGAATCCAAGTTCGTTAAACGGAATAAGATAGTTCTCAAATTTTGGCAACAAATTTTATGTGAGTTAATTTTAGTTATGGGAAAACTAACATTGGATTTTTAAAAAGGAAGGTCATAAATATGCGTAAGATAAATGACAAAATAATCCTTGGTCTTGTGGTTGGTTTATTGGCAAATATTCCTAAAACTATTGTATGTCAGACTTTATATTTCAAGGGTATAATTAAACGAAAGTGTAGCGACCTTGCTGCAAGCATATTTATACCCACTAATAAAATATTTACTAAAAAAGGTAATGCCTTTGGAATGTTATGTGATTCTGTTACTGCAAGCTTTGATGGAATAGCCTACATATATTTTCTCACGAATACGGGAAAGGTTAACAAGCGTAATGCTTTGATTAAAGGTTTCATAAGTGGAATCTTTATCTTCGGGCTTTTTAGAAGTATTGTTGCAGTAGTCGGTACAGGTAAAGCGTATCCTAAAGATATACTTACAAACACTGTGATGGGTATAAACAGTTCTGTATGGGGAGTTACTGCAGGATTACTTACTCTACTACTTGGTAATAAAGACTTATTTGAGCCTAAACCTAGTCTTCAAGGTAAGCACCTGAAGTGATTCGTTCAAAATATGGGAATGCCATTATTGCTTTGCTGTTAAGAATCATCATGATTATCACTCCTCCCTGCAAACCTTAGCAATTGTCAAATTTAGCCTAGGTATCAGTGCCTAGGCCTTCTCTTTTTCGTATTACAAATGCGTCCAAGGAAACTCGGGTTGAGGTATGACAGGGGGACGGGGTTTCTTAAAAAATATAAGGTTTTGTCAGTAAAACCCACCCCCACTCACCCCGATATATTTATTTAAAATTAACGGGTTGCAGGGGGCCGGGTGTTAGTACCAAAACCTTTAATGTTCTAAGAACCCCCGTCCCACTGTCATACCTCAACCCGAGTTTCCTTGGACGCATTTGTAATACGAAAAAGAGAAGGCCT
>CAKMJS010000142.1 GCA_927405585.1 uncultured Desulfosporosinus sp. | reverse complement strand
AGAAGAGAGAGATCGCATCTTGCACATGCTCAAGGGTAAGTAACAGTTCAACTTAAACAGAATTATGAGTTTTGGAGAGGGTACCCGTTCTGAAATTATTGAAAAGGCATCCTGTACTTTATGTGATGGGATGCCTTTATGTTATGATGTGATTAGTAAAATATGGTGCAAACTAGAGGAGGGCTACTTATGAATAAGAAAGTTTTAATAGTTGGCGGGGTGGCAGGTGGTGCATCTGCGGCTGCAAGACTTAGAAGACTGGATGAATCAGTTGAGATTATTATGTTTGAACGAGACGAGTACATTTCCTTCGCCAATTGCGGTTTGCCATACTACATCGGGGAGACCATTAAAGAACGAGAGAAACTGATCGTTCAGACTCCAGAAAGTATGAAAAGTCGGTTCAATATAGATGTAAGGATTAATAGTGAGGTTATCGGTCTTGATACTGCTAAAAAAGTCGCGACGGTGAAGAAGAAGGATAACAGTATCTATGAAGAACCGTATGATTATGTCGTATTAGCTCCTGGAGCAAAAGCGATGAAACCGCCGATCGAGGGTATTAATAGTCAAAGAATTTTAACCTTGCGAAATATTCCTGACACGGATCAAATCAAAGCTTATGTAGATAATGAGAAAACAAAGAGTGCTGTGGTTATCGGCGGAGGCTTTGTCGGCGTGGAAATGGCCGAAAACCTCAAACATCGTGGACTTGAGGTTACGATAGTCGAAGCAGCACCGCATGTCTTGGCACCCTTTGATACGGATATCGTCGGAGCCGTAGAGAAGGAACTAACGGACCGTGGGGTAAAACTCATCTTAAATGATGGGGTTAAGTCCTTTAAAGAGCTAGAAGACAGTGTCGAAATAAACCTCAATAGTGGCAAAGCGTTGACTGCTGATCTTGTGATCTTAGCCATAGGAGTTATCCCGGATACCGGCTTTCTAAAAAATAGTGGTATTCAACTAGGGACCAAAGGGCATATCCTCGTCGATGAATTCTTGACTACCAATGCAGAAAATGTCTATGCCGTGGGTGATGCGATCGAGGTCGTCGATTTTGTCAATAAACAAGCGACCACCATTCCTCTCGCAGGGCCAGCTAATAAACAAGCTCGTATAGCAGCGGATAATATTGCTGGTCTGAAGACTACTTATAAGGGGACCCAAGGCACATCAATACTCAAAGTCTTCGGGCTAACGGCGGCCAGTACCGGAAATAATGAGCGGACTTTAAACCGCCTAAATATCCCGTACAAGACCATCACCATCCATCCAGCGTCGCATGCCTCGTATTATCCGGGAGGCTTCATGATGACCTTAAAACTGATCTTCAATGAGGAAGGTAAAATCTTAGGAGCTCAAGGCGTAGGCAGTGATGGCGTGGACAAGAGAATTGACGTCATTGCGACAGTCATAAGACTAGGTGGAACCGTCACAGATTTAACAGAACTAGAACTTTGCTACGCACCACCATATTCATCGGCTAAAGATCCTGTCAATATGGCAGGTTATGTAGCAGAGAATGTCCTAACAGATAGAGTAAGTAACTTACCGGTCGAGCAGTTTATGAAGTATGATCGTGAAGACAAAATCTTATTAGATGTCCGCACAGAAAAGGAATATAACGGCGGCCATCTTGAAGGAGCTCTCAACATCCCTGTCGATAGCCTGAGAGAAAGATTGGGGGAACTCGACAAGACCAAAGAGATCTTGGAATACTGCCAAATTGGACTAAGGGGGTATGTTGGCTCAAGGTTCTTAACCCAAAATGGATATCAGGTTAAAAACCTAACTGGAGGTTATAAATCTTTTCTAATGTCGCCTCTGAACCCTGCTTGTGTTGCTCCAGTGGAGACGACAGAAAAGTATATAGTGGATCCTGATACCCAAGTCGTGAAGACTAATGGGGGTGAAGAAACTAGCGACTATCAGAAAAGTCATAGTGATTGTGGGAAATGTTCGGAATGATTGGTTCTCTAAGTTAAACCACTTGCTCAAGCTTTTAGAGCCTCCAGTATTGGGGGCTCTTTTGTGTCCCAGTTAAAGTCCCTTTAAAATAATGAAGGATATGTAAGTTGAATGTCGAATTTGAAAAGGATCGTTCAGATTCGTCACCAAAAGACTATAAATTTTTGATCAGTCTTTTGTGTCGGAGGATCGGGTCAAGAATTTTGAGTAGAATCAAGATTGATGTGGCGAATGCCCTAGGAAGGAGGATTTCTAATGAAATATGAATGGCTTGACGATTACTGTCTTTCTAAGAAGGGAACTCAAAAAGATTTTAAGGTAGAATGGGACGCAACAAGATATCTCATCGGTGGAAAAATGTTCGCCATGCAAGGTGGAGATAAAGAGAAAAAAGCGATTATTACCTTGAAATGCGATCCATTGTTTACTAAATCCTTGCGAGAGCAATATCAACATATAGTTGCTGGCTATTATATGAATAAGGAACACTGGAATTCTTTATATTTAGAGGGAGATGTACCTGATGATGTCTTAAAACAAATGATCGATATGTCATATGACTTGGTATTAGGGAAATTGAGTAAAAAAATGCTAAAAGAAATCATTGAAGGAGATAGTAAGTAAGGCAGGAGGGTGTGAAGAATGATAATACGTGAAATGATTGCAGACGATATTTCTCAATTAGCCCAGCTATATAAGCAATTTTGGGATGAAGAATCTTGTCTTGAAACAATGAAAAAAACATTTAACAGGCTTCATGATAGCAGTTCATACATATTACTTAGCGCTTTAGAAGATAAGCGGCTCATAGGTTCTGTCATGGGAATCATCTGCGGGGAACTGTATGGCGATTGCAAACCTTTTATGGTATTGGAAAATATGATTGTTGATAAAGAATTCAGAAGCCTAGGCGTGGGCAAAGCACTAATATTTGAACTTGAAAAGAAAGCTTCTGAAAAAAACTGCACTCAAATAATCCTGGTCACAGAAACGAATAGGATTAGTGCGTGCAAGTTATATGAATCAGCAGGCTACAATCCAGAAACCCATAAGGGATACAAAAAGAAACTTAAGTGATAAGGCATAGGAGGAACTACTAATGAAATATGAGTGGAAAAAACATGCCAAGGAGCTGTATTTGCCTAAAAATAAGCCTGAACTCCTGACGGTACCTGATTTCAAATTTTTTATGATTGATGGAAAGGGTAATCCTAATTCGGAAGAGTTTTCTGAGGCTATTGGAGTACTGTATTCTTCAGCTTACGCTATTAAAATGTTGCCTAAGAAAAATATTATTCCAGAGGGATATTTTGAATACACAGTATTCCCACTGGAAGGGATTTGGGATTTAGCGGAAGAAGCAAGAGGTTTAGAAGAACTAGATTTAAACAGTTTGATTTACAGCATCATGATCAGACAGCCGGACTTTGTAACGGATAAGTTAGCTCAGGAAGTCATTAATAGTGTAAAAATAAAAAAACCGCACCCCTTGCTGGATAAAGTAAGCTTTAATGCCTTAGAAGAGGGACTTTGTGTTCAAATGTTACATTTGGGTCCGTATGAGGATGAGCCAAAGAGTTTTTCGCTCATGGAAGATTATTGTGCTCAGAATAATCTGAGGCGGAGAACAATGGTGCACAGAGAGATTTATCTTTCCGATGCCCGAAAAACTCAGCCTGAGAAGCTTAAAACCGTATTGCGGTTCCAAGTTGAGAAGGCGTGAGGTTTCACTAAAGGCCTTTTTTATGGTATATTAATTAAGGATAATTAATCCAATCATGAAACTCTCCCTTCTACTAGTGGGAGCAAAACTGTGTAACTTTAGTTAACGAGTTCGCTTTATTTTCTGATTGGGAAATACAAGGAGGAAACTTTATGAATGACCAAAAAACACTTGATAATTTAATGGAAGCTTTTGCTGGAGAATCACAAGCTAATCGGAAGTATCTTGCTTATTCAAAAAAAGCTGAGTTGGATGGCAAAAAGAATGCTGCTAAGCTTTTCAAAGCAGCTTCAGATGCTGAAACCATTCACGCTCAAAAGCATTTTGAGGTTGCAGGTAAGGTTAAGTCAACTATTGAAAACCTTAACGATGCGGTGTCTGGAGAGAATCATGAATATCAAAGCATGTATCCGGAGTTTTTGAAAGTAGCTGAAGAAGAAGGAAATCAAGCTGCAGTGAGAACCTTTACATATGCTCTTAAGGCAGAAGAAGTCCATGCGAGACTCTATGAAGAAGCACTAAGTGACCTGGATCAGGAGGAAGAAGTATTTTACTATCTTTGCCCTGTCTGTGGAAACATTGAGAAAGTAGTGCCTGAAAGGTGTTTTATCTGCGGTACTTTTGGAACGAAATTTGTGAAATATTAAGAAACGGTTGATTATGCAATAGGTGTAGTTTTTTGATCTCTTACCAGAACGTATTTTTACGTTCTGGATTTTTGTATTATGATAGAGGTGGTGAAATTTATGAGATGTGATCTTCTGATCAAGAAGGGCTTCATCATAGACGGTTCAGGCAGGCCTGGGTTTTATGGTGATTTGGCTGTAGCTGAAGGGAAGATCCTAGAAATCACCACCCATTTTGAGTGCGAAGCAGAGAGAGTTATCGATGCTTCAGGACTAACGGTCTGTCCTGGTTTTATTGACCCCCATGTTCATGCTGAGCTTACAGTATTAGAGGGTGATAAGTTTGAGGAATTTCTACGTCAGGGGGTTACCACGACTATCAATGGTAACTGTGGACATTCCATAACCCCCAATTCTTCGGATAGTATCTATGAGTATATGGCTGAAAAAGGACTTATTTCCTGTGAAACGAAAGAAAGAAATAAACGCCATATTCTTGCTTGGACGGATTTCACAGGTTATATAGATGTAATTAAAAATATTGGGACTAACTTAAACATGGGCTTCCTCTTAGGACATGGCACGTTACGATGGAGCGTTATGGGCGGCTCGAAAAATAGAATACTTACCGTTAAAGAGGAACAGAGAATTTGCAAGCGAATTGAAGAGGGTTTAGATCAGGGGGCCCTAGGGATGTCAACAGGGCTAACCTACAGTCCAAGCAAATATGCTGATACCGAAGAACTGATTAGACTATCTAAGCTAGTTAATAAATATGATGGAATATACACATCTCATATTAGAAACTATAGTGGTGTTCTAGAGGCTGTAAAGGAAGCCATAAGAATCGGTGAAGCAACGGACATAAGAGTTCAGGTGTCCCATCTGACCCCAACTTGTCCGGAGGCATTTGATGAAATACTGCTTGCGAGAGAAAGGGGGGTGGAGATTGCAGTCGATACGATCCCCAAGAGCAGCGGACACTTCAAGAGATGGGACAGGGTGCTTCAATTTATTGTCTCTTCATCCTCTAAGCTCTTTGAGTTAGACATAAATGGCTCTCCAGAGGTTTTCAGGACGCCTGAGGGAAGAGAGAAGATCATTAAAAAACTGCGTTATATAGATCAACTTTTGGTAATTAATACAACCGATCCGCAAATGGAAAACCGGACTTTAAAAGAGATTGCTTCAGAGAGCAAGGTCGAGGTTGATGATCTGCTCCGTAAGCTCTTAGAATATGACAGAAATAAACTGACCTTTTGCCAGGGTGGACTCAACAGACAGGATTTCCCTGGAATCCCATATGCACATAATGTAGCAAATAATCCACTCGTTATGGTTGGATCGGATAAGGTATTTGGAGAACTAGACGACCCTTATGCTTGGTATGAATTATTTAGAAAAGGTGCATTTCCCATATTTTTTGATTTATGCAAGCAACACGGTCTAAAATTAGAAGAGATTATCAGAAGGATAACCTCATTACCAGCAAGTCAGTTTAGATTGAGTGATAGAGGTGTACTTGCTAAGGGGAAAGCAGCAGATATAATAATCCTAGATATAGATAATTATTGTTATCCCTCAAACGAGGAAATCGATCCCAAAAACCCATTGACAATGGCAAAAGGGGTTAAGTATACGATTGTAAATGGCAAAGTAGCGCTGGAAGATGGTAAGCTCAACGAAGTCAAGGCAGGTCAATTATTATCAAACAATGGTAGGCAATTATAAAAAGCAACAATCACTGATACATGGGATTAGACTCGAAAGAAATATATGAGATGAGATGAGAGAGATGAGATGAGATGAGTGTGAAACTAGGGACTTGACCAAAAAATGTTAAGCAGGGTTAATTGCGCAGAGAAAGCTTGAGGTGTGTGAGATGGAAACAAATTACCGTATTGCCTATGATAAGTATTGGCAGGATTTGAAACGTAAGGTTCCTGAAGAGATTGCTACCCAACTTGCTGTGACCTACGATCGTGACACCCGTCAATTCATTGTGACGTTCTTTAACACAGAGTACATTTTAGAGTGTGATAACGAAAGGATTTACAGGAAATCAGACGGACGCGTTCCTGAAATTATGGCATCCATAATCATGCTAAATTACCTAGTCTACTCGCAAGTGCCTCTGAAAACGGCGAAAAAATGGGTGAGTCTCAAGGAGATACCTAACGGAGGGATGTTATTCTATCCAGCGTTTCACAAAAGTTCAATTATTGGTCTTATCGAAACTTATGGACATCAGCCCCAACAATTATTGGAGAGAGCCGCTACTTTAGGTGGTCAGCCGGCATCATTTGGCGATGCATCCGCTACTTTTCAAGCCTTTCCCGAGATACCATTGTGTGTGATTATTTGGGAAGGGGACGAAGAAGTTCGGGCCAATGCCACCCTGCTTTTCGAGCCTTCTATTGAACATATGCTGCACATTGAGAGTGTAATTGGTTTGGGTATGTATCTTGCTAGGAAATTGCAACGGCAGGTCTTACGCTAAGACGAAGCTCTGCTAGGTATCTATTATCATCAGGTGATAGAACATTGGAGGGCTTTAATGGCTCCTGCTTTTGAAGGAGCCGGTGTAGTTATTATTGCGATTGCTATTTTAGTTTTCTTTGTCGCTATGTATTCGCTCAATTTGGGGAACACTTTAAGATGGAAATATATATGATAGGAGGGTCAAGAAATGTCAGAAAGTCTCCAAACGATAAATAATCATTATGAACTGGCGATCATAGGATGTGGGCCGGCGGGAATGTCAGCGGCGCTCAATGCCAAAATTAGGAACCGAGATTTCATTTTTCTGGGCTCTGAATTTTGTAGTCCAAAACTCTCGAAGGCTCCACAGATTGATAATTGGCTTGGGTTTCCGGAAATAAGCGGGAAAGAATTACGTCAACGGTTCTTAGATCATGTTAAAAGCAGGGGAATTCCAATCGTCCCATTTAAAGTGACAAATATATATCCAGGGCCTCCGTATACTCTGGTAAGCAAGGATCAATCTTTTGAAGCGGATGCCATTGTTATTGCCACTGGGGTATCCGTGAATAAGTTATTTCCTGGGGAAACAGAGTTACTGGGTCGTGGGGTCGGATATTGTGCAACGTGTGACGGTCCGTTATATAAAAATAAAAAGGTGGCGATCGTTTCTTACAATCAGGAAGGGGAAGATGAGGCTAATTATATGGCTGACTTCTGTGCCAAAGTCTATTACGTTTCCAATTATGATAGCGACTTGTCGAGGCTTGATCCACGAATCGAGGTTAAAAAAGGAACCGTTAAAGGCATTATTGGAACCGAAAAGGTTCAGCAACTCGACATAGGAGAAGAGCAATTGCCAGTGGACGGCGTATTTATCATTCGAGATACTTTACCTGCAGAGCAGCTGATATCTGGCTTGGAGATGGAGGACGGTGCAATCAAGGTCAATCATAAACTTGAAACCAGTATGCCAGGTTTATTTGCAGCTGGAGATTGCACAGGACAACCCTTCCAATTAATTAAAGCTGCAGGAGAAGGGGGAACAGCGGCATTACAGGCCGTAAAATATTTAGATAGTTTAAAGTGAGGTGCCTTAAAAAACCCGCTCGTTTGCCCTGGATCTGCAAACAGCGGGTTTTGTCGTTGAGTGCAATAGTTTTTGCACTAATACGATCAGAAAAGACTAATCTTCTTTGCGGTCAAGACCGAGGAGCTCCGAAGCTCTTTGTACTGCTCTTTGAACTCTTCTTGGTAAGAAAGATTCATTCTGATATTCATCCGATTCGTCTGTTTGACTAGCTTGCTGTGAATTATTTTGGGATTCTGAGCTTTGTTGTTGATTCGAGTCTTGTTGTTCTTCAGTGTTCATTCCATCTGCAGCCCTACGATTCTTAAAGAGCCGGGCAGTCTCATATTCCTTTTCCATAGGATTTCCTCCTCCTTATTTTGATGAAAATACATATTTAATCTACTATTAAGATATGATGGACGATGACAATTGTCTTATAAAACAGTGGCCTGTTTGTTGTGAAGATGAGCTTTGAAAAAAGGCCTAGGAATAAATTACCTAGGCCAAGTATAATTCCTCGATGTTTTTAACATTTTTTTTTCTTATCTCTCTTATCTTTCTTACAGTGTTCATCATCATCATCATCATCATTTACACAATAACAGAAGAGAAACGCAGACAATAATACAATAATAATCGTTAACTGAGTTTCGATTAATCCAAGTGGGGCGCAACAACATTTCCGGTCTTCACTCATGGATATTTGCCTCCTTTATTAGAATAATGGGAAATAATGGGTTTACTGCTATATCTTATTACTAATGATCAGTGGATGTTCATTCGGACTCATATATAAACGTAGTGAGAATAGAATCTAATGGCTCATATCCACACGCGACTGCACTTACTTTGTCGACGAATTCTTTGTTAATTAAATGTTTAAGCGGTTGGTTAACACTATTGAAACTTTTGAATGCCTCCTCGGCCATTTCATCCCACTCAAGATAGCAATTCAAATAATCATCAGCTTTCACACTCCTTCGAGCGGTTCCTTCTAGAAGACATTCGAACTCTTCATCATCACCCATCACTCCATAATCACAGGTTATTTCTTCACCGGGATATATGTCTCTGGACAGAAAGCAAGGGGTAGGAAAAATCCTACCCCTTGTTCAGCTGTTACTCTGAAACAAACGTAATTTTGCAGATTGGGATACGAACGAGCGGCCGAATTCCGTCGACGGGCTTACCCATGTTGGCAAATAATTGAGCCTTACTTAGAATTGCAACGCCATCCTGCAATCCCTCAAAACGACCCACCCAGAAGCTTGCATCAACCCCAATTCCTAAACGCGTTCCTACTGGATACCTGTCAAATAATGCTCCGATGAAACCTAAATTTCTAAATAACATAGGATTGGACCCCCTTTTTTGATTTGCCACAATCGTGGCGACATAAGATGAGAAGATTCGAGATTCTCTAAGGGGGATTGTACCTAATTCATGTTATGTACGGTTTTTTAAAGTGTGACAAGTTGGGTAGCTTGTTTTAAATATGTATGTAAGGCTCACGATTAAGGGCCTTTTTCATAGGTTATAGTACAAACTATAATCGGAGTGATGAGGGTGCATAGTCAAAGCTCTTAAAAGATTTAATGAACGAAGAATTGCCAAATTATTTTACATAAATTACAGTTGTTTCATAATTATCACGCGAAACCATACATTTGCATAACATAAAAAATAGTAAACTGATTGAGAGAGGTAAATTAACATGGTTAACCAGAACAAATTCGTATTATTTGGATTAGGAATAGGTTCGGCATTAGTTGTTGAGAGCCTGATTTGGTTGTACTGGCGATATTGGGGAGCAGGTTCACTTCATGATTTTATCTTGGAAGATGAGGAACCGGATGGGGAATATCGTGTTATAAAAAAAATGAAAAACTCCGTGCAGAAGATAGCCTTGGTAGAGTGCGATGGAATATTCTCCCTTTTTGCAAATGGCAGCGAGATGTTCAATACTTCAGAAGGTGAAGACAAATACGCAGAGGCACTAATCCATCTGCCGATGGCCGTTGCCCAAAAGCGGGAGCGTGTCCTTATTATTGGTTCGGGTGGCGGTGGTTCAACTCGTGAAGTTCTCCGTTATCCGGACGTAAATGAGATTACAGCAGTCGATATTGACTCCACCATTATGGACTTAGGCAAGAATTTCGTACCCTTTGTAACGTTCAATAAGGGGTCTCTGAATAATCCCAGAGTTCGTGCGATAATCGAGGACGGGCGAATATTCTTGGAAAACTCGTTAGAAAAGTGGGATGTCATCATTATTGATCTTCCGGAACCAACCGGTACGTGCCCGGAACTTGCTCGTCTTTTCAGTGTAGAGTTTTATAACCTGTTAAATGAACATTTGGAGCCAGGAGGTATTCTAACTGTTGCCTGCTCTGTTTCCTCTGAAATGCCTTCATACTATTGGGCTGTTCAGGCTACGATCAAGGCAGCCAGTTTTTATACTTTGCCCTATCATTTTGACTTTATCGTCGAATGGGGACAAGACTGGGGATTCTGTGTGGCAGCAAAGAAGCCTATTTGCACAAGCGATGTAAAAATTATGGTTTCAACCCGTTACTTGAATGAGGAGCGATTACAGGATATGTTGCGTATCCCCTATTATTTATTAGGCGAATGGGACAGTAAAAAAGTACAAACAGACTATAATAGCCTTCTGGTAGATGTTGTAGAAGAATCCTGGGAACGCTAATTTATCTTATTTGGCAAATAAAGAAAAGGATAATAATCCATTCTAGCCCCGCAATACGCGGGGCAAAATAATGTCTAAACCTTTTACACAAAGAACCCGCCTCAATAGCGTATACCAATGATGTGAATCAGTTGGAACATACGTTATGAAGGCGGGTTCTATAAATTATATGCTAAACAAATAATAAAGTTACAAAAATTAAGACAATTTTTCTCATTAAAGGTCATTGCGAATAATTATCTAATTTATGGACAAATGTTCCTTGTCTAACATATTTTGACATTAGAAAGAACAATGAATGTACCAGCCTTGGAGATTAAATAAGGAGTGTGCAAAAATGTCAGACGACAACGAATTAACTGGAATTGATTCTGTTGTTTCAAAACTGGAATTGATTTCGGCAACTACTAGCTTCATTGCAGTTATGCTTCCTTTTGTTGTTGAGTTTTTGGTTAACAGAGGCTTGATAAAGGAATAATTCTGCTCAGATTCTGCGTCTAAAACCGGAAAGAGGCAAAGCCCGAATGGAATTGTACAGACGCAGGGTTTATTAATTATTTTCAAAATATAACAACGCACCAATGGGAATTAAAGGGTTGATTTTTTTATGCAATAAGTCAGCTTATCCACACACTTAAGAGATGTATGAACTCCCTAATAAATCACAAAATAGGTATCGTAAACTACTTCAATAGATAGTTTTGCGATATCTCTTTTTTACTACTATATCTATAGGAAACCATCAAGTCTATTTGAATTATTTATATTTTCCCTTATAAGATTAACAATGTGGTTTCCTAATCAATATACTGACATGATATTTATGGGTATCAATCCTGCTCCTTTGACATATTTGAGAAATCTAGAACTCATGCAATTGTATTTAAATGATCATCCCATATCCTATTTCGTGGATGGATGTTGACAACATAATTTGGTATGGCTAATCCTGAGGTAACCCCCATATACGCTCCAAGTAAGCTGTCGAGCAAGAGTAGATTAAATATAGGCTTATCCTCACAGTTGAAGCGCCTTGTACATAGGTTATAGTACAAACTATAATTGGAGTGATGAAAGTGGCCAATGAACACTTTATCAATTTTTCAGTACTTGGAAGTGCTGGCGGGGTGGCGAAGGCGATATTATCTATCTTAAATAAATCTGCTCAAGATAAAACAGATCCCATTCATGACTGTATTGTTAACTCGAAATTTCACTTAATAGATTCAAAACAAAGGGAAATTGGTTATTATAAGAATTTATTTCCTAATTTACAAAACAACTTATACACTTATAGTTTTGATATTAATAACACCGCAATGTTTAAGGAACATCTTAAACACACTAAAACAACTCTTGTAATTGATTGCTCATTCGCAGATACTGTCGCAACATTAAGGATTTGCGATGAATTAAACGTTAATTATATTAATACCGCCTTTGAAAACACCATGATCGATGAAGATGAATCATTTGAGGGCTTTGGTTTAATCGAAAGGTATAATGTATTTGAGAAGCATAAGCATAATTTCAAAAGATCAACAGCAATAATTTGCTCAGGAATGAATCCGGGCGTTGTTCAGTGGATGGCATTAGAACTGATTAAACAAAATCCTGATGAAAATCCAATTGGGTGTTATATAGTTGAACATGATAATTCCTTTTACGCTGACAACTCATTAGCTGATAAACAAACCATTTATACCACCTGGTCGCCGGAATGTTTTCTAGATGAAGCAATATCAGGCTATCCTATGTTCCTAAAACATCGAATGCCGCTTTTTCTATACGAAAAAGTATTTGACATTAAATTTAAAGTATCATTGGGAGAAATAAGTTTTACTGGTTGCTTGATGGCGCACGAAGAAGCAATCACACTTGGAAAAATATTTGATATGGAAACTGGATTTATTTATAAAATAAACGACCATACTACAGAATTGATACGATCAAATCTCGACCATGTTGATGATTTGTGGCAGTGGGATATGAAGGTACTTGACCCTGCACTTGAAGAACTTGAAGGTGAGGATTTAGTAGGGGTACTTCTTGTCTATGAGGATAAAGAAAAGTTCATGTATAATGTTTTAAAGAATATGGATGTTTATAACAAATACAAGGTCAATGCCACTTATTTCCAAGTGGCATGTGGAATATATGCTGCAATTTCAACCCTTATGTTAGATAATCTTCCCCAAGGGATTTATTATGTAGACGAACTATTGTTAAAAACACACACAAACTATGGGGAATATCTGAGTTATTATTTGACAGATTTTTCGGTAGGAGAAAATAATACTTCGCAGGGAAGTCTGCTTCAAAGGGTATGTCAATATGGAGCTTAATTAAGAGTTAGGAATGACCCGATACATAGCGTGTCGGGTCAAACTAATTTTGTTCAAATGAAGATTATATTGCTAAATTAGTATCTTATATTGGTCATCGAAAAGCCATTCTATGTAATTTTAATAAAAAAGGCTTTTCATCTTGAAAATTCCACACTATTTAGATACTTAGCGAAAATATTGATCGTTGATGCTAGACATATAACTTTTAAATACTTCATGCCTATCAAGGACGTCAGAGTGAATTTTGTCATAGGCGATAACAATAAGTTGTTTAACTACTTCCGATGGAAGGACCCGAATTGACCCTCCTGGTTTAAATGCTAAAACCATAGGAACGGATTTCCCATCAGTAATAGGTAGCCGATAATCAATATCTTTTAGCACATGACAACCTAAGCGAAGATAGAATTGTTTTCGTTTTTCTCTTATTAATTTTTCTTGTTCATTTTCGGCCAGCTCAGATATTTCAAAGTCCAACATGATACCAATGGAGTTTGGTTTTAGCATCTCAACTATACTATTAAAAACTATGGTACCAAACCCACATCTCTGAAATATTGGATCAATTGCCAAATAGTCCAAATAGATAAATTTCGGATCACTATTAAACATGACAAACGCAAAGCCAATTATCGGGTCGAAATACTTATGCCTTGCCACAAACAGTGAATAGATTTTTCGCAATAGCAAGGTTTCAATTTGTTCAAAGGATTTTTGTTCTTCAATGGGAAATTCCTTTTTATACATTTCCATAACGGCTTTAAAGTCATTAGAGGATACATCGGTTACGTTAATAATTACTATAGATGTAAGGTTGCTCAAGATTCAAACAGTCCTTTGCTTTAATTTTCACACTCAATAGAGATTGAATTCTTAGAAAAGTATATGATAAAAATCGCAGAATTGCGCACCTAGAAATTGGGATTCCGACGAGAGGTTAATAATCTTCCCTCGGTAATGATTGGAACTTTAACTCTGAGAGGAATGGGACTGGATATTAATTCCCATTGGGCTTCTCGTCAGTTTATTTAGTCCATATTTTAGAGTAGGGTGGCTATTTTTCTAACTCTATTTTTGTGAAGCTTAGGCTAAATTTAGCCTAGGCTTTTCTTTTTAGATGTCTCAAACCGTGGCTACCTTAATGCACAGAGTTGTCCTTGCGTACATACTATAAATTATGTAAAACCTAATTAAGATGAATATAAGCATAAAAGATCAGATTTTAGACTTATCGGTTCTCTTCTGTAAAGGAGGATAAAGAGTTCATGGGATTTCAAGAACAATTTAAATTTCAAGAGAACCTTCATTAAAGAGCGAGGGCGTGGCGGCATGTTTGATTTCAATACCCTCTTTACGTTAACCATTTTTTCATTAATGGTGCTTTTTCTCCTTTGGAGACCTCATGGTATTAACGAGTCCATTCCTCCCACTATTAGTGCAGTCTTCATTTTCCTCGCAGGAATCGTTCCTTTGAGCGATTTGTTTAAAATACTAGGAATTGTCAGCGGGGCTTCCCTTACAATTTTATCAACAATCGTGATGTCCATTGTCCTTGACAGTATCGGTTTTTTTCGTTGGGCAGCCCAAAACTTAGTGAACCGTGCTAAAGGTTCTGGGGTTTTGCTTTATTGGTATATCTTGTTGCTTTGCTTCCTAATGACCATTTTTTTTAACAACGACGGAAGTATCCTAATCACTACCCCCATTATTATTAATATTGTCATGCTTTTAAAGTTAAAAACACATCAACAATTCCCTTATCTTCTTTCTGGAGCCTTGATCGCTACCGCCTCAAGTGCACCGATCGCCGTCAGTAACCTAGCAAACCTAATTGCATTAAAAATTGTGGGATTAGATTTAAATTCGTATGTGTCCATGATGTTTGTTCCCTCGATGGTGGGAATTATAACTATTTCCTTACTACTGTTTTATTACTTTCGCAAAGAAATCCCGAAAAGAATCGCAATTTTTCCTAACTCAGAAATTTCTGAGCAATCCTTGTCTTTCATAAGTGACCCTGTATCAAAGAATGATCATCCACACCCACCTCTGCCCCGACACCCGCTTCATCACCAACACCATCCTATACACCAACATCTGCATCCAGATCACCACCCACATCCACATCTACGGCACGTTAATACTCCTCATTTAAGAACGGAGCCTACTCTTCCTACACCTGTGATTGAAAAGTCCATGTTTAAGGTTTGTATCGCTATTGTCGCTCTGATTAGAGCGGGGTTGTTTATTGGAGCTAGTCTGAACATCCCTATTGAGCTAATTGGTATCCTCGGGGCATTGCTGCTCATTGGGTATCGGTGGCGAAGAATGGGAGTCGGAGTCGTCGATATTATTAAGAAAACTCCTTGGCATATCATACTGTTTGCCTTTAGCATTTATGTTGTTGTATACGGGCTTCATAATATTGGCCTAACCGGAATGATAGTTGAACTACTCCGAGACCCCATATCAGTCAGTCACTTGAGTGCTTGTCTAATTAGCGGCAGTTTGCTTACCGTCATGTCGAATTTATTTAATAATCTTCCCTCAGTCATGATCGGGACCTTTACCTTGGTGGAAATGGGGTTAGATTCCGCCACGTTACAAGTAGCGTATATGGCCAGTATCATGGGTGCCGATATTGGTTCGTTGATTACTCCGATGGGGACCTTAGCTACCCTTATTTGGATATTTTTGCTCAGGAAAAACGGGATTCGGGTTCAATGGGCAGAAATCATGAAAGTTACTCTCATGGTAATTCCCATAGGTCTGTTGATTAGTTTGCTTAGCCTTTATTTTTGGGTAGAATGGCTATTTTTCTAACCATGTCCATGAAAAACCTAGACGATTTCGACTAGGTTTTTCACGAAATTATTGAATTTGTGGTAAGAAGGTAGAGGGAAGCTATTGCTGAGGAGGTTTTTTTATTGGATTTCTCAACGTATGGCAGACATGTAGTTGCAGATATTTGGGGGATGAATTTCGAACTTATTAATGATGCAGAATTGTTACAAAAGTGGATGGTTGCAATCGCTAAAATGTGTTGTCTGACAATACTTTCAGTGAAAGCTTATAAATTTGAACCACAGGGTGTAACAATTCTTATGATGTTAGCTGAAAGCCACTTTTCAATCCACACTTACCCCGAAAAAGGATTTGTTGCAATTGACTGTTATACTTGTGGAGAAGAAGTTGATCCCAGTGATGTTGTTACAAAATTCCTTGCCATACTAAAACCAGATCAATGCTACGTAAAAAAACTCTTGCGTGGTTTAGGTGATATTAAAATTTTGGAATAACATCTTCTTGTGAAAGAAGATGTCTAAACTGTTGGTTGAAAGTAAGTGATGCACAGAGTTGTCTCAAAATACATACTATAAATTGAGATCGGGTGGTGAAAGGGGGGGTGAAACATGGTCGCTGGCTCTATAATAATCATTAGCGGTTGCTTATTATACTGGTTGATGAAGCCTCAAGTTCCCTATAATTCAATAGACTATCGTCATTCGAGATTTCCCTGAAACACTTATAATATCCTCCTGCTCAGGCGGGAGGATATTATTTTGCAACAAGTAAAATTCACGAGCCAATTAGCATCTTATTCGAAGTGCACCGAGTTGTCCCAAAATACATACTATAGAGTAGAAACTACAACTCATTTTGCAGATGGAATTATTGTGACAGTTAGGTGGTGTTAATGGAACTAAATTGTGTTTCCCTGTACTCTTATGAAAGGAGGGAGGAAAAATGTTCGTAGGCTCTTTTATATTCATCAGCGCTGGCTTCTTATATTGGCTATTAAAACCTCCGTTTAGTAATTCTATCTTACAAAAGGAAATGGCATTTACTAGGGTACCATCTCAAAACAGTGAGGCCCTAGCTGGATGCATAATTACGCAGCCCGCTATACCTTAACTCTTTTTCAATAGTGCATTTATCTTCTCCAAGAAGAAGGCCTAGGCGTAAATACCTAGGCCAACCTTCTTATGATGCCGTTACCATGTTGCTGACTTCTTCTGGTTATCGCCATTGTCATCATTAGTAGAAATAGTAATAGTATTAGAATTCGTATTGGTATTCGGATTACTGTTATTACTATCACTAAGATTATTAACGAGTAACACTGAAAATAAGATAATAATAATCCCCAACTCAATTTCCGATACATACTGGCTGAGATTTCCGGTATTTATTCCAAATGATATCATAGGGCTGATCTCCTTTTATTTTTCTACCACAATCGTGGCGATATAAGATAAGAAGAAGTTACGGAAAAGGCGCTGATGATTATTATTTATATAAGATATGTACAAGTTTCTTAAAGTGTTCCAAGTTTCGTGAATGGCAGTATCTTTAGCAGTCTTTTGATAAAGGCGAGGGGTAGGAATAAATCCTACCCCTTGCTCAATAGTACATCATCCAACGCTAGCATTGTTTAGCGTTCTTGTCCTTATCGCCCTTGTTGTCCTTTTCATCCTTTTTGTCATTGTCATTCTTACCGTCTTTACCATCTTTGAGCGCCACAAACGTAACCATTCTAATTGGGATTCGGACTACCGGTCGGATTCCATCAATTGGTTTTCCCATGTTGGCAAACAGTTGAGCGTTGGTCAATATAGCAACTCCATTTAGAATTCCAGCAAAACGACCAATCCAAAAACTCGAATCGACACCGACTACCAAAAATGATCCAATCGGATAAGGGTAAAATAACATCATATGATTGATCCCCTTTTATTCATCTGCCACAATCGGGCGATATAAGATATAGAAATTTGGGATATCATGGTGATGATTATTTGTAATATAGATT
This sequence comes from uncultured Desulfosporosinus sp., assembly GCA_927405585.1. Lineage (GTDB taxonomy): Bacteria > Bacillota > Desulfitobacteriia > Desulfitobacteriales > Desulfitobacteriaceae > Desulfosporosinus. The sequence continues at coordinate 22,181 of CAKMJS010000142.1, read as the reverse complement.
ATGTACAAGTATGAAAAATGTTACAAAATATTGGAAAGTCTATACCACATAGTTCCCCTATTCATCACCGTTTGTCCACTATTTCATAGGATGTAGAAAATGGACAAACGGAGGGGATATCAAGCATGGATAAAAAAAGCCAAGAATTTTTATTGGCTCTTCCCCAAGTGATTGGTGTAGGACAAGGTTTCAAAGAAGTTGGCGGAATCAAGACCGGGCAAGAAGCTATTATGATATTGGTAAAAAAGAAGTTGCCTGCGGCACAACTACTGAAGCAACAATTAATTCCAAAAATGATCAAGGGGGTTGTAACGGATGTGATTGAAGTGGGCGAAATGGAGGCTTATTCAGGGGTAAATCCAGCAGTTACTCTCCAGAGTACCACTTCTCGAGTAAGACCAGCGGCTCCTGGCGTCAGTATAGGTCACTATCGTACTACCGCAGGAACATTTGGAGCGGTTGTTTATGATAAAAGCAGTGGACAAGCGCTTATTCTGTCGAATAACCACATCCTAGCCAACTCATCAAATGGAAGAGATTTGAGGGCTAAAATTGGAGATCCGATCCTTCAACCAGGGTCAATAGATGGAGGACTTACTTCGCAAAATATCCTTGCAAGACTGAAAAAGTATGTCGCTTTAAAAGAATATCCAAACAAAAATACGGTCGATTGTGCTTTGGCACACCCCTTAAGCAATGACCTGATTGTTTCCGAAGTGATTGGGATTGGAAAAATTCTTGGGGTTGTGTCCCCGCAGTTGGGCATGGAGGTTAAGAAATCAGGACGTACTACAGGGTTAACGACCGGCCAGATCAGAGCTGTTAAGGTAACTTTGAACGTAAACTATGGACGGGGAAGGACCCTGCGTTTTGAAAATCAGGTCTTGACGTCTAATATGTCTGCAGGAGGAGATAGTGGATCCTTAGTCGTTGATAATGCAAATAATGCAGTGGGCCTGCTATTTGCTGGATCTAATCAAGGTACACTCATTAATCCCATTCAAAAGGTATTAGATCTGCTAAATGTAAAGTTTTAAGAATAGAGAAATAGACTGGAAAAATCGCCTAAAACCAATGGTTTTAGGCGATTTCAGTAAAAGCTTGACTGACCCTTAACGTTTCAACGCATTTATTACAGGGCGAATACTATAACACCAAGCAGGAAAAGGATAAAGCCAACAATCCGAGTAACGGAACCAGAAGTCGGGGAACCAATGAGGAAGAGGCCGACTCCCGCTATGAAAGCACCTAACAACATGCCAATAACATTATCTGGAAAGGACTGAACCGAAGCCCCATCATTATCTGAGACGACTAAATCTGACATTGTGTGTCCCCCTATACTTGTATTGTTCCTGCACTAAAGCAAGTCCTAATACAGCATATGTAGGGAGAGTACAGGCTGTTACAACGGTTAATAAGCTTAGCCGCAAGTAGCTCCGCAAGTATCAATGTCTAGCACAATAGGCTGAGCGTTTACCCCATACTGCTTCAACGTGGTTAGCATGCTTTGGCTGACTGCTTGTTGAGAGTTTTCCGAAAGGAGGGCGATCAATGTGGGTCCAGAACCACTGAGAGCAGCACCATAGGCTCCCGCTTGGAGAGCAGCTTCTATCGTTTCGAGCAGGCCGGGAAGGAGGATTGCGCGTTGGTTTTGGTGAAGCACATCACGCATCCCTTCCTTGAGAAGGGAAAAGTCTTCTCGTATAAAGGCTTCAACGAGTAAGCCAACATGAGAAATATTGAAGACAGCATCCTTTCGAGAAACCTGTGGAGGTAAAACACCTCGAGCTTTTTCGGTATTTAAGTGGGTGTTAGGAATAACAACTACAGCTTTGAAATTAGGCGATTGCGTTAATACACGAGGAAGAATACCTTCTGTTGTCGGTATGGACAGAGTAACTCCACCATATAAAGCAGGTGTAACATTATCGGGATGCCCCTCTAAAGTGTTAGCTACTTGGAGTAACTCATATTTTGTATAAGGTGATCCGGCTAAGGTATTGGCGGCAACGAGACCTCCCACAATAGCCGCAGAACTGCTCCCCAAACCACGAGCTGGGGGAATATAATTTTCAAGTGTTAGAGAGACTGAGGGAGTAGGAAAATGAAGTAATTCCCAGAGGTGGCACATTGTTCGCCATACGAGGTTGCTTTCATCAGCAGGAAGCCCGTCCGTGTATGACCCAGTCAAGGATATTTGGAACGGTTGATCGGGTTCAACCGTTATCGTGTTATACAGTTGAAGCGCCAGCCCTAGACAGTCAAATCCAGGTCCTAAATTGGCGGAGGTAGCTGGTATCTTAATTAGTATCATTGGTTCCATCCTGACCGCTTTCAAAGCGAATCACATTGTGAATATTTAGAACCTTGCTATACGCTCTGACAGAATCTAAGGCTTCTTGCAGTGCCCCTTCTCGACAGGGATGAGTCACAAGGACAATCTCTGCTTGATGTTCGCCCCGTGGTTTTTGAATGATGGAAGCGAAGCTAATATTTGCCTCGGCAAAGAGTAAGGCAAGAGTGGCGAGCACCCGGGGCTCATCTTTGACAAGTAGGCGAATATAGAAGGCGGTGTGGAAATCTGAGACAGCCTTAAGAGGTAGATCCAGGTAACAAGTACAATTTAGCCCCGACGTTGAGTGCGAATGAATATTTCGAACGATGCGCATAATATCGGATATAATGGCACTTCCTGTAGGGAGAGAGCCAGCACCCCTGCCATAGAACATGGTTTCCCCAACGGCATCCCCCACCACATAAATGGCATTAAACACCCCACTCACTGCGGCCAGCGGATGAGTAAGGGGTAGTATGGCTGGATGAACGCGAACTTCAATGCCTTCCTCTTGATGCTTAGCAATGGCCAATAATTTGATGGTACAGCCAAGCTCTGCTGCATAGGCTAAATCTTCACGCGTAATTTTCGAGATGCCTTCTACAAAGACATCTTTGAGAGCGACCCGTGAATTAAAGGCGATTGAGGCAAGTATGGCAAGCTTTCGTGCAGCATCTAAGCCATCGACATCGGCTGAAGGATCGGCTTCGGCATACCCTAACTGTTGTGCCTCAGCAAGGACTTCCGAATACTCACGCCCCTGCTCAGCCATGGCAGTAAGTATATAGTTAGTCGTGCCATTGATGATTCCTAGTACTGTGGAGATACGATTGGCGGCTAGGGACTCTTTCAAAGCAGCAATGATCGGAATTCCACCGCCAACGCTTGCTTCAAAGTAGAGGTCCCTGCCAGCCTGATTGGCGGCATCGAGAAGCTCATGACCATGAAGGGCAATTAAGTCTTTATTGGCGGTAACGACGTGTTTACCCTGTCGTAATGCTTCTAATATAAAGGTGCGAGCGGGTTCGATTCCACCCATCACTTCTACTATAATAACGATTTCAGGATCTTTTAGTACGTCATCTGGTTGATCTGTGAGTAGAAAGTCTCCGCGAATGTCACGTTCTCGATGAAGATCTTTATCGAGTATTGCCTTAATGTGAATTGCGCAGTGGGTGCGTGTTTGAATATCTTCAGCATTTTGCTGTAATACCTGCACTACTCCTGAACCCACAGTACCTAATCCTAAAATCCCAATTTGAATAGTCAAAGTAAGTCAACTCCTTCTAGAAAAACAAATGTATTTGTATAGTGGACATTATACCTCGTGCTGTCGGGCTTTGACAAGAAAATCTTGAGCATTATTAACATACCCTAGTAAAAAAGGGTTGACACTAGGGAGTGGATTCTGTATCATATACACAACGTTCGTAATATAAATGTAATATAACAGTAAGGGAAGTGTACCTAGGGTTCCGGGGATAGCCCGTCTGGTCCGAGCGGTACAGAATCCAGATTGGATTTACACCGTGAGTAGAAAAAACTCAAGCGGAAAGTTCCACGAAATTTAGGGACTACGCTTGGGCTATTTAATTTTTTGAGACTAAATGAAAGGGGTTGCTGAAATGGGATTAGTTATATACTGTAATGGAGCGTTCGTTCCAGAGGAGGAGGCTAAAGTATCGGTATTCGACCATGGCTTTTTGTATGGAGATGGTATTTTCGAAGGGATTCGTGCCTATCATGGTCGAGTATTTAAATTAGACGAACATCTGAAACGCCTCTATGAATCAGCGAAATCGATTCAATTGAACATCGGCATTTCTAAGGATGAAATGCAAGAGGTTGTCTTAGAAACGCTGCGCAAGAACAACTTAAAGGATGCCTATATTCGCTTGGTGGTTTCACGTGGCAAAGGGGATTTGGGTCTGGACCCTGTTAAGTGTCCAAAGGCTGCAATCTTTTGTATTGCGGCTCAAATTAAAATCTTTGAACCAAGCATGTATGAGCAGGGCTTAGAAGTAAAAACAGTGGCCATCCGCCGCAATAATCCAGATTCACTGAGCCCTAGGATTAAATCCCTCAATTATCTGAATAATATTCTTGCCAAACTCGAGGCCAATCAAGCCGGTGTAGTTGAAGGAATTATGCTTAATCAAGAAGGTTATGTCGCTGAAGGTACGTCCGATAATATTTTTATAGTACGCGAGGGAGTCTTAATAACTCCACCCCTTTCGGCAGGGATACTTGAAGGCATCACTCGCGATTCTGTGCTACAACTCGCAAGTCTACTTGGAATAAAAGCGAAGGAAGAGTTATTTACTCGGCATGACCTCTATACTTCAGATGAGTGCTTTCTAACGGGTACAGCAGCAGAATTAATTCCAGTGATTAAGGTCGATGGGCGGGAAATCGGAGCTGGTCTTCCGGGGAACGTATATAAACAACTTCTCGTTGCCTTTCGGGAGCTTACCCGTGTCAATGGCCCCGAAATTTAAAAGGTTTAGAGGCCTTGAAGAGTTAAAATGGATAATTTAAAGTTGGGAGGGTTATGAGTATGAGTGAAGAAAAGAAAGGCTTAAAAGGGGCTACTATCTTATTAAATGCCTTGCATCAGGAAGGTGTTGACGTGATTTTCGGTTATCCAGGTGGAGTGTTACTTCCATTATACGATGCCCTTCTTGATAGTCCAATTCGACATGTGTTAGCTCGTCATGAGCAAGGTGTAGTCTATGCCGCTGATGGTTACTCTCGAGTCAGTGGAAAAGTAGGAGTATGTTTAGCAACCTCTGGACCGGGAGCAACAAATGTCGTAACGGGTATTGCTAATGCCTATTCGGACTCTATACCCTTAGTTGTTTTGACAGGGCAGGTTTCTACGAGCTCGCTCGGATCGGACTCTTTTCAAGAAGTTGATATTATCGGGATTACGATGCCCATAACCAAGCATTCTTATTTAGTTAAGGATCCAAGGGACCTGCCGAGGATTGTCAAGGAAGCTTTTTATATTGCCCGAACAGGACGACCAGGACCTGTGCTGATCGATCTTCCGAAGGACGTCTTAGCCAAGGAAAATGTTGAACCCTTTCCTTCGGATATGAAATTGAAGGGGTACAAAGTGTTTGGTAGGGATAATAATAGTAAGATTGAAGAAGTGGTAAAGGCCCTCTCAGATTGCAAGAAGCCGGTTCTTTATGCTGGGGGCGGTGTCGTCACCGCAGGTGCAGAAGGGGCTATCAGACAGTTAGCAGAAAAAGCTGATTTACCTGTGGTCACAACGTTAATGGGCGTAGGTAGCCTACCTTTCGGACATCCTAATTTATTAGGTATGGTTGGGATGCACGGTACCGTGACAGCGAACTATGCTGTAGATGATTGTGATTTGTTGATTGCAGTGGGGGTTCGCTTTGATGACCGAGTGACCAGCGGGTTGGGTCATCGTTTTGCCACTAAAGCAAAAGTCATTCATATCGATATTGATCCCGTGGAAATTAGTAAAGTGGTCAAAACAAATATACAGATCGTTGGGGATGCACGTAAGGTGCTGGAAGAAGTGCTCGAGTCTTTACCGGACTCAACGGTTCCTCAAGTTACAGAATGGTGGACTCGATTACGGGTTTGGAAGAAAGATCATGCGTTGAGTTATGACTTGAACAGACTGACACCTCAAATGGTGATCGAATGTCTGGGAGAGCTGGCTAGTGAGAATACGATCATCACTACCGATGTTGGACAGCATCAAATGTGGGCAGCTCAGTATTATCCAACAACACATCCACGCAATTATGCGACCAGTTGTGGGCTAGGCGCTATGGGTTATGGACTTCCAGCCGCTGTCGGTGCACAATTTGCTCGTCCAGACGATTTAGTGGTTTTGATCACCGGAGACGGGTCCTTACAGATGTCGATCCAGGAGTTAGGGACCATCGCTCAGAATAAACTTCCTATTAAAATTATCTTACTAAACAATGGCGTCTTGGGTATGGTTCGTCAATGGCAGAAAACGTTTTATGAGGGACGTCTCAGTTCAATACAGCTCGAGGGAAATCCGGATTTTGTCAAAGTGGCGGAGGCCTATGGAATGCTGGGCATCAATGTTGATTCCCCTGATCAGGTTAGAACTGCAATTTCACAGGCGATCAACCATCCCGGACCTGTGTTGGTAAACTTTACGATCTCTCCCGATGAAGCAGTTTTGCCCCTCGTTCCACCGGGTAAAGAAATTACTGAAATGATAGTGAGGTAATAACATGTTGCATACACTTGCAGTTCTAGTGGAGAACCACCCTGGAGTTCTAATCCGGGTAGCGGGATTGTTCGCTCGCAGGGGGTATAACATTGATAGCCTTACAGTTTGTCAGACGGAAGATCCTGAGGTTTCGAGGATGACGATTGTTGTCAACGGAGATGACCAAGTTATTGAGCAAGTGAGAAATCAACTCAGTAAACTGGTGGTTGTGCACTCTGTCACGGATTTGACCGGAGAAAGTGTTGTTGATCGCGAGCTTGCCCTAATACGTATTGAAGTGAGCGCGGAAACCCGATCAGTGGTTCTCCAGACGGTCGAAGTATTCCGGGGTCGAGTCGTGGATATGGGTAGAAGCAATATTACCGTTGAGTTAACAGGGGACATTGCTAAAATCGATGCCTTTGTGAATGCGATTCGCCCCTATGGTCTATTAGAGTTGGTGCGGACTGGGAAAATTGCCATTTTACGTTCTGAAGTTTAAGAATTTAACGTGGCGTGTTATAGTATATATGGCCAAGTTAGTGAAAGGCTCATAGTTGAAAGGATGTTATAAAAAATGGCAAAGATGTATTATGAGGACGATGCAAATTTAGAGTTATTAAAAGGGAAAGTCATTGCAGTGATGGGATATGGGAGCCAAGGGCATTCACAAGCCCAAAACCTCAAGGATTCTGGACTAAAAGTTCTGATCGGACTTCGTCCAGGTAGTGCGCGCTGGAAGCGTGCAGAAGATGCAGGATTCGAAGTCATGACCGTTTCAGAGGCCGCTGCGAAAGCGGATGTAATCCAAATTTTGCTTCCCGATGAGACCCAAAGTAAGGTTTATTATGGCGAAATTAAAGAGCATCTTACCGCCGGAAAAGCGCTCGTCTTTTCTCACGGCTTTAATATTCACTTTGGTCAGATTGTTCCTCCCGACGATGTCGATGTCTTTATGGTCGCGCCTAAAAGCCCCGGGCACTTGGTTCGTCGTACCTATACCGAAGGTGCGGGGGTACCAGCCTTGATTGCGGTCCACCAAGATGCCACTGGCAAAGCCAAAGAATTCGCCCTAGCCTATGCAAAGGGAATTGGTTCTACAAAGGCTGGCGTTCTGGAAACAACCTTTGGCGAAGAAACGGTTACGGACTTGTTCGGAGAGCAAGCAGTTCTTTGTGGAGGAGCCACAGAACTGGTTAAAGCTGGCTTTGACACGTTGGTAGAAGCAGGCTATCAGCCGGAAATAGCTTACTTTGAATGCCTACATGAACTTAAACTGATTGTTGACTTGATGTATGAAGGCGGCATTGGTTGGATGCGCTATTCAGTTTCCGATACCGCTCAGTATGGGGATATGACCGTAGGTAAACGGATTATTAATCAAGAAACACGCAAAGAAATGAAAAAAGTGCTAGAAGAAATCCAAGATGGAACGTTTGCAAAAGCGTGGTTACTTGAAAACCAAGCAAATCGACCAGCCTTTAACGCAATGACTCGCAACGGCGAAAATCATCTCATTGAAAAAGTCGGGGAACAATTAAGAGGAATGATGTACTGGCTTAAGAAGCACGAGTAGTTAAGAAGAACCCCCGCCTTATAGAAGTGGGGTAGGTTAGAATTGGAGGATGGCGAATGCGTCGGATCGAGATCTTTGATACTACTCTGAGAGATGGCGAACAATCGCCAGGAGTTGCACTGAATTCAGATGAGAAATTGCAAATTGCTCGTCAATTAGCGAAGCTGGGCGTTAACGTTCTCGAAGCAGGATTTCCGATTTCCTCCCTGGGTGATTTTGAGGGAGTGCGCCGTATTGCGAAAGAAGTAAGAAATGTGAGTGTGGCTGGCTTAGCACGGGCTAACGCCAAAGATATTGAATGTGCTTGGGAAGCTCTCTCGGGTGGAGAGTTCCCACGTATTCATACCTTTATTGCGACATCACCGATTCATATGCTTTATAAACTGAATAAATCGCCAGAAGAAGTATTGGAACAAGCCATCCAAGCAGTACGATTAGCTAAATCAAAAGTTAGTAATGTGGAATTCAGTGCAGAGGATGCTTCTCGCAGTGATGTGGACTTTTTGGCAAGAGTTTTTTCGGGGGTTATCAAAGCAGGCGCTACGGTACTCAATATACCCGATACTGTAGGCTATGCGACACCCGAAGAGTATGCTGCCTTTTTGCGAGCGGTGATGGAGCGTACGACTGGGATCGAGAATGTTAAAGTAAGTGTACACTGCCACAATGATTTGGGTCTGGCGGTTGCCAATTCCTTGGCTGCTGTTGGAGTGGGGGTTCATCAACTGGAGTGTACAGTCAATGGAATCGGAGAACGAGCCGGAAATGCTGCTCTAGAGGAACTGGTCATGGCTCTGCACACTCGCAGGGACCAATTTGATGCGGATACATCGATTGTGATGACGGAGATTGCCAGAACGAGTCAATTAGTCAGCCGATTAACCGGTATGGTGATTCAGCATAACAAGGCTATTGTGGGTAAAAACGCGTTTGCCCATGAATCGGGCATTCACCAAGATGGTATGCTTAAAGATCGGTCCACTTATGAAATTATGTCACCGCGCGATATAGGAATTGATGCAGAATCGATTGTTTTAGGTAAACACTCTGGGCGACATGCGGTTCATCAGCGCTTTACGGATCTCGGGATAGAGTTAGAGGAAAGCCAATTCGAAGAGGTTTTTACTCGATTTAAAGCACTGGCCGATCGGAAGCGCGAAGTAACAACTGCCGATTTGTTCTCCTTGGTGGATTTGAAAGCAGAGAAAGAAGATCAGATTCGCTTAGATTATTTCCAAGTCTCGAGCGGAACACATCTTATTCCTACCGCAACGGTCGGGCTCATGGTTAACGGAGAGCGTTTAAAAGACGCAACCTGTGGCGATGGACCGGTTGATGCGGCCTTTAAGGCTATCGATAAAGTTCTAGGAACTGAAGGTAAATTGATTCACTACTCGCTGCAGGCCATTGATGGAGGAGAAGATGCTCAAGGAGAGGTAACGGTGACCGTTAAGTTTGGAGACAATATGGTGGGTGGCCGTGGAGTGAGCACAGACATTATCGAAGCCAGCGTGTTAGGTTATCTCCAAGCCGTCAACCGCGCATACGGACGAGGCTGGATTAAGATTCGAGAGGGAAATGCGAGCTAAGGGAGGGAGTAAGAACTATGTCGATGACCATCTCAGAAAAGATTCTGGCGCAACATGCTGGACTGGATTCAGTCGTTCCGGGGCAACTGATTACCGCAAAGTTGGATCTTGTCTTAGGCAATGATATTACAGCTCCTGTGGGAATAAAAGAGTTTGCTAAGTTTGGAGCGAAAAAGGTATTCGATCGTAAAAAGGTCGCCCTTGTTCCAGATCATTTTGCGCCTAATAAAGATCTTTTATCGGCCGAGCAATGCAAATTTATGCGAGACTTTGCTCGTGAACAGCAGATTGAACACTATTTTGAAGTAGGACAGATGGGTATTGAACATTGTCTGCTGCCCGAACAAGGACTCACGTTACCAGGAGACCTCATTATTGGCGCTGATTCCCATACTTGCACTTATGGCGCGGTTGGCGCATTTGCCACTGGGGTTGGGAGCACCGATTTCGCAGCTGGGTTAGCGACGGGGGAAGCTTGGTTTCGTGTTCCGGAATCTATGAAATTTATCTTCCATGGGACCCGGTTCCAAAAGTGGGTCGGTGGAAAAGATCTCATCCTCTATCTGATTGGAAAATTGGGTGTCGATGGGGCCCGCTACCGAGCTATGGAATTTGCTGGAGAAGGAATAGCAGCCTTATCCATGGATAATCGGTTTACAATCTGCAATATGGCGATTGAAGCTGGTGCGAAAAATGGAATTATCGCGCCGGATGACAAGACGTTTGCTTATCTTGAAGGACGAGCACGTCGCTCGTATCCTCTCCATTATAGTGATTTAGACGCTCATTACCTGGAAATCCAAGAATTTGACGTCTCGGAGATCCCGCTGCAAGTGTCCGCCCCCCATTCTCCGGAAAACGCTAAATCAGTCCAAGAAGCGAGTGGGATTAAGATTGATCAAGTCGTGATCGGGTCCTGCACGAATGGTCGACTGGAAGATCTACGGATCGCGGCGGACCTTCTGCGTGGTAAGAAAGTTCATCCGGAAATCCGCTGTTTGGTTTTCCCAGGAACACAAACCATTATGAGAGACGCGATGCGTGAAGGAATTATCGACACCTTGATTGAGGCAGGAGTTGCTGTCAGTACACCGACCTGTGGTCCTTGTCTGGGTGGTCACATGGGGATTTTGGCCAAAGGGGAGCGCGCCGTATCGACCACGAATCGGAATTTCGTAGGACGTATGGGGCATGTAGAAAGTGAAGTCTACTTAGCAGGTCCAGCGGTCGCCGCGGCATCCGCTATCAAGGGACAAATAGCTCATCCAGAGGAGGTGTCTTAGATTGGGGAAAGCGTGGAAATTTGGACATGACATCGACACGGATATCATTTTGCCAGCTCGATATTTAAATAAATCAACGCCTGAACATCTGGCGGCACATTGCATGGAAGATGCAGGTACTTTGTTTGCTCAGGACGTTAAGGCTGAGGACGTTATGGTTGGCGGCAAAAACTTTGGTTGCGGTTCCTCGCGTGAGCATGCTCCTATCGCCATTAAGGCCTGTGGTATAAAAGTAGTGATTGCAGAATCCTTTGCCCGGATTTTTTATCGCAATTCGTTAAATATTGGTTTACCAATCTTGGAATGCGCAGAGGCTGTGGCGGGAATATCTCAAGGTGATGAGGTAGAAGTCGACTTGGCAACAGGAATTATTCAAAATAGGACAACGAATATGAAGTATCAGGCGAATTCCTTCCCTCCCTTTATGCAGGACTTGATTCGTGCGGGTGGGCTAATTCCGTATATTGAAGGGAGAAATAAGAATGCCTAATGTTTTGGTTCTCCCGGGTGACGGCATTGGAACAGAGATTACGCCAGTAGCGGTTCAAGTTTTAGAAGCAGTGTTAAAAGGACGATCAACTAACCTGAATTTTGAGTACGGCTTAATCGGCGGTGCTGGGATTGATGGAGTGGGCAAGGCGTTACCCGATGAAACGCTAGCAGCGGCTCAGGCAGCAGATGCGATTCTCATGGGTTCCGTAGGTGGTCCTAAATGGGATACCCTTCCAGCGCAAGAACGCCCAGAATTGGGAGGCCTTCTCAAGATTAGAAAGGCATTAGGCCTTTACGCGAATATCCGACCGGTGAAAGTGAGCCCTATGTTGATCAATGCTTCTACCCTGCGACCTGAGGTAGTCAAGGATGTTGATCTAGTCGTTTTGCGAGAGCTGACTGGTGGACTTTATTTCGGAGAGAAGGGCAGAAAGACCAACCCATTAAGCGCTTATGACATTTTGATTTATTCTGAAGAAGAGATCCGTCGCATTGTAGAGCTAGGCTTCCAAATGGCTGAGAAGCGTCGTGGGAAACTTTGTTCGGTTGATAAAGCGAATGTGCTAGAATCATCCCGTTTCTGGCGTGAGATTACCGTTGAAATTGCTAAAGACTTTCCAAACGTTGAGTTAACCCATTTGTATGTAGACAATGCAGCGATGCAATTAGTCCTTCGCCCGAATCAATTTGATGTTATTGTAACGGAGAATATGTTCGGAGATATTCTGACGGACTTGGCTTCAATGCTAGGTGGGTCTATTGGCATGGTACCTTCGGCCAGCTTAAATGGCAAAAAAGGACTCTATGAGCCGTCTCATGGCTCGGCACCCGATATTGCTGGGCAAAATATTGCGAATCCTTTAGCAACAGTCCTCTCAGGAGCTTTAATGTTGCGGTATTCGTTTGAATTAGAGGAAGAAGCGCAAATGATTGAACGTGCGGTTGAAGCCGTCTTAGCAGATGGCTACCGGACTCCAGATTTAGCAAAACCAGGCGATATAGTATTAGGTACTCGGGAAATGGGAAATGCTATTGTTGAGAAGCTTAGTAAGATTTAGAGAAGGCCCTTGAAAAGGTTAGATGAGTGAGTTAGGGTATACTCAACTGGATATGGACTATTGCATATGATCGACCTAGTATGGTATACGGTGGTGTTCAGAGAGAGAAGCAAATGCTGAGAGTTTTTCCTCACCCGATATCAGAAACCCAGTCGTGATGCTCTGATGATGAATCAGACGGTTTCCACCGTTATGCGGAATGTTGCGGAATGAATCTGTAACATCAAGTTGGCGTAAGCAATAAAGGTGGTACCGCGGAAGGCTTCTTTCGTCCCTTAACATAGGGATGAGAGGAGCCTTTTTTTAAGTAATTGAACAATTAGATTGAGTTTGAATTTAGTTGACGTGGAATGCTACTAAAGATTTTGTATAGATTAATAGGTTTAATGGTTAGGAAAGGGTGTGGAAAATGATCCAGTCAATTGGTTTTATCGGTGGAGGAAATATAGCAGAGGCAATAATCGGCGGACTGAAGAAAGCCGATACACATTTTCAGATTCGAGTGAGTAATCGTTCGAATCTGGAACGGCTTCAAAACTTAGTTGATACGTATGCGATTTCAGCAAGTAACCTTGACGATATTGTGGAAAACTCACGTGTCATAATCATTGCTGTGAAGCCAAAGGATGTCCTGGGAGTGGTCAAACAGCTAAAGAACTATAAGTTAAGCGACAAATTAATTATCAGCGTAGCAGCGGGTGTCGCCTTAAAGGTATTTTACAAGCATCTTCCCGATGTAGCAGTGATCCGGGCCATGCCAAACACTTCAACAGCGGTTCTTCACTCCATGACGGGACTGGTACGAGGAGATAATGTTACAGACGAACAGGTTAAAATGGCGGAAGAAATCTTTTCGGCCACCGGGCACATCATGTGGATTCCGGAGGAAAAGATGAATGCACTTATCTCAATTAGTGGAAGCGGGCCGGCATATTTTTATCTTTTTGCCGAGAGCTTAATCAAAGCAGGGGTTCACTTAGGGCTTAGCGAAGCAGAAGCAGAAGTATTAGTGCTCGAAACCCTAGTCGGTGCAGGAAAAATGATTGCTGAGAGCGATAAATCACCGGGGAGGTTGCGAGAAGAAGTAACCTCTCCCAATGGGACCACCTATGCAGCGTTGAATGTGTTTACAGACGATCAATTAGCCCTAACCGTACTGAAGGCAACTCAAGCATGCGCTCAGCGCGCAGAAGACCTGGAAGGAGAGAATTCGGATTGAAAGCACTTGAGATTCGGAGAGTTGTTATAAAAGTTGGAAGTAGCAGTTTGCACCATGCACAAGGGGGTTTAGATGATCAAGCCATTGCAGAAATTGTGGATGTTATTTCCACCTTGAAGCAAAAGGGAATTGAGTGTATTTTAGTTTCCTCAGGAGCGGTTGCGGCTGGTATGGGTCAACTCGGATTACATGTACGCCCCCGTGATTTGCCGGGAAAACAAGCAGTTTCTGCGGTTGGACAGGGGGTGCTTATTGAGAGGTATGCCCGTAACCTAGAGAAACATGCTTTAGTAGGCGCTCAAATTTTACTGTCGCGTATCGATTTGGCAGAAGCGTCCCGCTATCGAAATGCGCAAAATACATTAGAAAAATTATTGCGCTTGAACGTCATTCCTATTATCAATGAAAACGACACCGTTGCTGTGGATGAACTCTGTTTTGGGGATAATGATACCCTTTCAGCCTTGGTTGCTGGGCTAGTGCGCGCGGACTTATTAGTCCTTCTGACAGATGTGGATGGTCTGTATACCTGCAACCCTAAAAAGGATCAGTCGGCTCAACTAATTAAAGTAGTTTCTGAAGTATCCGCCGTTGAGTGTATGGCGAGCGGGGCTGGAACGACTATGGGTACCGGTGGAATGGTCACAAAACTAAGGGCAGCAAAGATTGCCACCCGTTTTGGAATCGGTATGCTCCTCTTGAATTTTACGAGGATTAGAGAAATCCTGAACCTGACAGTTAGTCAGGAGGTTGGGGGAACTTATTTTGAGCCAGCAAAGCATCGAATTGCGGGTAGGAAACGTTGGATTGCCTATGCAGGTTTTTCTGAAGGAAGTATCCAAGTCGATCAAGGGGCTGCTAAGGCGCTTGTGGAAGATGGTAAGAGTTTACTGGCTAAAGGCATTCTTACGACTGAGGGGACCTGGGAGCGTAAAGAGATCGTTCGCATTGTCAACCTACTGGGGGAAGAAATTGCTAGAGGGGAAGCAGAGCTGAGCAGTGATGAGGTGCAAAAGGTTAAAGGATTGCATTCTGAAATAATACACAAACTCATTCCCAATTTTGAAGGAGAAGAAGTAGTTCATCGCGATAATATGACGCTTATGGTGGACTCATGATTCTGGCAAACCCTTAATTCATTGACAATAGGTATATTTTTCGGTTGGATAATTAATATGTAGAAGGGAATTAATGCTCTGAACTTCTCTAAAACCTTAATATTAATATATCATTGATAACAAAGGTTTTAGGGTTTTAGGTTAATTTAATTTAATAGTCGTTTTATGTTCCCTAAGACGTATGTTCTTGAGGGGACTTTTTTTCTGTTGTTCGAAGAAGTGACGCTGAATAAAGTGTAAGTTTAAACTCAGTAGAGATTTTTGAATCTATGGAAGAAATATTAAAAAATATTAATATACTGTTTATTAACGCTGTCCACGTCGAGCCTTTTCTATAAATAGCTCGTCTTTGCTTATTTTAGCTTTCTTAACTGCAAATGTATAAACTCGGAACAAAACAAAGCCAAATAAAATGCTCACAAACCCAATCCCATTGTTTCCAACCCGAACAGCAATAATATAAAAACCAAGAACAAATAGAAATAAACTTAGTAATAAGATAATAGTCCTTGTCCACCATCTATGAAACATAATCTTCCCCCTATCTTGCATATAGCCTTCTACATAATACTGTATATTTCCTCTATTAACACGGATTGTTGGGAACGACAAAAGTCAGAAGGTAGTTGGACAGAAATAAAAAGTCCTCAAGATTAATGTTATTAATTAACGTTTTAGAATTTCCCATTTTGAAGAAACTAAATATAGATTAGTGTAAAGGAGAATGAAAAATGGGAACATTAGGTAAAAGTAACAATACGAATTTCTTACCACTAGGAAATACTCCTAAGCCAGGAATAATAACACCCAAGTCAAAAGTAATAGCCGAAAAGACGGATATCTCAACTAATGAAAATACAGATCCTAATCATAATTGATTAATCAATTTCGTTCAGGACGGCTTTGGCTGTCCTGTTTTTTTGAATGGCGAAGTATGGTAGCAATGAAACGGTCAGCTTTTATTTGTGTTTTCTTGGTATATTTTTGCTATGGTGGGAGGATATGAGGGGGAAATATTGAAATGTTAACGTGAATAATATGGGTTAGTTTTAAAAATGCAAGATACAGTAATATCTTGTGAGCAACCGTACGTGGTCGTGGCAACAATGGATTTATTCATTATGACAGGGCGTGCGAAACTAAACTAAGGGTAAAAATATTATAGTAAATACTGGGATTAGCTGTTTTGGCTATATATGTAGAGAAGAGGAGCAAAGATGACATATAAACATAATAAACTTTCGAATAAATCATTTGTGAAAAAGGTGGTACGTTTTATGCTGATTATGCCTGCTGTTTTACTTATTTGTATATTTATTCTTGCCGGCGTACTGTTTGCACGCAGTCCTGGAAAACCTGAACCTTTCGTAGATGAAAACGGGAGGCCGATGGCAGGCAGTATTTCAGAAAAAATCAATGTCAATATTAATGGAGTAGAGCAAGGGATGTTCATCAAAGGTAAGGATAAAACAAAGCCGGTGTTACTTTTCTTGCACGGGGGTCCTGGTATGCCCGAGTATGCGATTAGCAGGAGATATCCTTTAGTTCTTGAGAACTATTTTACTGTCTGCTGGTGGGAGCAGCGCGGCGCTGGACTTTCCTACAGCTCTGACATTCCGCCCGAGACCATGACATTCGAGCAATTGATATCCGACACGCTGGAAGTAACAAATTACCTTCGCAAGCACTTTGGACAGGAAAAGATTTACCTCATGGGGCATTCGGGGGGAACCTTTATTGGCATCCAAGCGGCGGCACGGGCACCGGAGCTGTACAACGCCTACATTGCCGTTGCTCAGATCTCAAATCAGCTCGAATCAGAAAAATTGGCATACAAATATATGATTGAACAGTTTACGAGGCTTGGGGACAAAAGAATGTTGCAAAAGTTTGAGGAATATTCTATCACAGAGATAAACATGCCTTCATATTATTCCATGCGTGACGCACCGATGCACAAGCTTGGGATTGGCACAACGCATAATATGAAATCTGTAATCAGTGGTGTCTTTTTGCCAATAATGCTACACAATGAGTATACCTTCAGCGAAAAGATAAATATATGGCGTGGTAAATTCTTTACTACAAAAACCGCCGACCTCTGGAACAAGCTCGTTGCAACGGATTTGACTAAGAAAGTACAGAGGTTGGATATTCCTGTCTATTTTATCCATGGCATATATGATTACACGGTATCCTACACTTTGGCAAAGGATTATTATGATAAGTTACAGGCGCCTATGAAAGGATTTTACACTTTTGAGCAATCTGCTCACAGTCCCTTGTTTGAAGAACCTGAAAAAATGCAACATATTTTGCAGGAGGACGTACTGCTAGGAGGGAACAACCTTACCGACACAAAAATAAACGGTTTAAATTAAGGAATCGTGTCATGGTTTGAGGGATATATTTTCATTTGTATTGCCAGATCAATCTTTGGTCTGGCAATTTTTTTAATCTAGGGTTATTTATACGATCTTAGGAGGGAATTGAGGAAATATGTGGAAAGTAATAAGTATGAATTAGTATTCTAAAAGTAATTGGAGTCCGTCAACTTGAATAAGAAGTTAGAACATGAGAATGGGAGGTCTGGACTTTGATTTACGAAGAGTCTTAAGAAACGAAACCTTAACAAGGGAAGAGGTGATACCTTGAGTATTGATACCATGACGAGCCTATTCAATGTATGCTTACTTACGGGGTTTGCTGTACCAATACTAAGTCTGGTAGCAGGTGTATTCGGGTCAATTTCCGATTTGAATTTTGACTTAGATACAAACCATGATTTCGATGGACTGGTACCCTTTAATTTGATGAGTACTTGTTTTGCATTAATTGTATTTGGGTCACTCGGAAGATTGTTTGTGCCATATATGGTGAATACGCTATTCACCGTAGGAATAATTGTGTCGTCAGGACTAGTGTCCTTTGCAGCTTATTTGGTGCTATATAAATATGTGATAGTTAAGTTGAAACGTAATAATCCATTAGCAATTACAAGTACTGAGATAATCGGATCGGTAGGGAAATTAACGTTGAGGGTGACACAGGATAGTGATGGTGTTGTGTCGGTTTTAGATAGTACAGGGGCAGCCATATCCTATAGGGCTAGGGTATGTGACTTTTATAAACTTGATGCTACTGGTAGGATAGACCAAGGGACAGAAGTTGTAATTACAGGGGTAGACAAAGATGCAAATATATATTATGTGCACCCGTTATACAATTAATAAATGAAGTGGAGGTAGATTGAATGTTTAGTTCGGTCTTTGGGGTTGTAGGAATCATCTTGCTAGGTCTTATATTAATCATTGTGGCGGTATTAAGTACTTGGAAAAAGATACCGTCAGACAAAGCGGCTGTAATTGTAGGGTTAGGCAAGCCTAAGGTAGTCACTGGTGGCGGTACTATGGTAATCCCAATTATACAGAGAATGGATGTAATTACACTAGAAAACATTATGTTTCCTGTAGAAATCAGACAAACAAAGACGGCATTAGGGGTACCACTTAATGCAGAGGGCATTGTTGTAATTAAGGTTAAAAATGATCAAAATAGTATTTTAGCAGCTGTGCAACAGTTTAATTCTGCAAAAGAAGAGCAAACATTATCGACAATCAGAACCCAGGCATCTGAAATATGTAAAGGTAAGCTTCGTGAAATTGTATCATCCATGAGTGTCGAGGATATCTACAATGATCGGGAAAGTTTCTCAGCTAAAGTACAGCAAGTAGCGGGGACCGAACTGGGTGAAATGGGTCTTGAGCTCAAATCATTTACGATTAATGACATAACGGATGATGAAGGGTACATTGAGGCTCTAGGTAAAGAACAAATCGCAAAGGTTAAATCATCAGCGGCTATTGCGGAAGCTGAAGCGGCTAAAGAACGTGAGATTCGTACGGCAGAGGCTCTCAGAGAGCAGCAAATCAAAACAGCTGAGGCTCGTAAACTAGGTAAACAGGCAGAGCTGGGGGCAGAGGCTCAAATTGCTGAAGCAGAAAAAGATAAAGAGTTAAAAATACTCGGATACAAGAAAGACCAAGAAACACAAAAAGCCGTAGCGGATGCGGCCTATCAAATTCAGAAAAACATTACTTTTAAAGAAGTTAAGAATACGGAAATGGATGCACTTGTACTTGAAAAACAACGTGATAAGGAAGTAGCGGAAGCCCAAGTGCAGGTGCTAATTATCACAGAAGAAAAGAACATTGAGCTTGCCAAGCGAAAGGCTGAGAGAAAAGAAGCCGAGCTTTTAGAGACAGTTGTTAAGCCTGCTGAAGCAGCTCGACAAAAACAACAATTAGAGGCTGAAGGAAGAAAGTTTGAACAAGTTAAAGCAGCTGAAGCCGAGTCCGAAAAACTGCGCTTAGAGGGTGAGGCTCAGGCTAGTGTCATTTCGGCTGTAGGTGATGCGGAAGCTGGCGCCATCAGGGCGAAGGGGTTAGCTGAAGCTGATGCACTGGCGAAGAAAGCGGAAGCACTTGCAAAAATGAACGAAGCTGGTAAACTCCAGATGGTTATTGAGAAACTTCCTGAAATTGCTCGAGCCGTTGCTGAGCCACTATCCAGAATTGATAAAATCACTATCATTGGTGGAGGCGGTAACGGAGGAGACGGAACATCTGAAGTAGCGAGATACACAGTCGGAGCACTTAAGGCTGTAACGGAGGCGCTAAAGGAAACGATTGGGTTTGACCTTATGGAGGTGATGCAGGCAAACACCTTCGACGCTAAGACCACCAAGAACATCAACATTGACGTAAAGGGTCTGCCAGAGGGTCAAGGATTAAGCAACGCGACTATAAGTGCTGTAGTCGATAAAGTATTCGACGAAACAAAGAAAAACCCCCAAGCTTAACAAACATGTTAAAAAGTAGTGCGACTAGGGAATAGGCGCACTACTTTTATGACATCTGTATACAAGCATCAGTTATACACTGAGAAGATATGGATGCTCTAAAGTTGTAGGATGGCAATAGTAAATTACCTAACGTCAATTACTTGTGAATTTTAGGAAATAATATTAGAATTAATATTAGAATTAATCGTAGAAGGAGGAGGATTCACAAGCATGACATTGACGAACGAGCAACGCGAAAGGTATTCAAGACACCTTATCTTAAAAGAAGTAGGCATTCAAGGACAAATTAAACTTCTGAAGTCTAAAGTTCTCATTATAGGTACAGGAGGGCTAGGTTCACCAGTAGCCTTGTATCTAGCGGCTGCGGGCATCGGAACGCTCGGACTCGTGGATCCTGATGTGGTCGAGCTATCCAATCTACAACGACAGATTATCCATTCTACTAAGGATCTTGGCAGACCTAAAGTTTTATCGGGAATAGAAACCATTAATAATTTAAATCCTGATGTCGAGGTTGTCACTTATCAGGAAGCGCTGAGTTCGGCTAATATAACGGACATTATTAACGACCGAGACTATGATTTTATGATTGACGCGACGGATAATTTCCCAACCAAATTTCTGATTAATGATGTCTGCGTGCTTTTGCGTAAGCCCTTTTCTCATGCCGGAATCAGTCAGCTTTATGGGCAGACGATGACGTATGTGCCTGGCAAAGGCCCTTGTTATCGGTGCGTCTTTCAAAATCCTCCACCGGTTAAAGAGAATCCTGATGGCTCAGAGAAAGGGGTATTGGGTGTTATACCCGGTGTTGTGGGAACAATTCAGGCTACTGAGGCGATCAAATTCCTTCTCGGTATCGGAGAACTCTTAACTGGAAAATTGTTAATATTTTGCGCTTTGGATATGGAATTTAGAAAAGTAGAGATAGCAACTCGGACAAATTGCACAACATGTCGATGAGACGATTAAAATACAGTATAGAATTAATTAATAATAATGCTATAATTAAGTGCGGTTAAACCAGATAAGTTTAATGGCACTTTTGTGTTTGGCAGTAAGAACTTGAACGGTTTGATTGGGGGTGAAGTGTTGTTTAGGGCTTTCAGTGAGGTTTGGAAACTTGAAAATATTATGACTCCCATAAAGGCGGGTCAAGAACAGCCTCTTATAGGGTTTTCGTTCCCTCTTTCCGGAACGTTCCAGGAATTGATTGACGCGATCAAACTGCATCCAGAAGAAACAGCGGTCCTAGTGGACCAGAATAAAACACCCCTGGGACATATTAGTCCATCGATGTTGAACTCTCTAATGTGGGAAGAAATCGGTCGTTTAAGTAGTTCCATGTCGAATCTCATGGATACAGTCAATGATGCGGTCACGGTCATCGATCAAAACAACACTGTCATTGGTTGGAATAAAAAAGCAGAAGATCTCTATGGGATTGCTGGAAAAACCATTGTCGGAGAAGACATTCAGAACTTTTTTTCCAGTCTAGTTGTTACCCATGTTATTAATACGGATTTGCCTAAAAAGAAAATCATCCGGGATAATTATCATCAACCTCTTCCAGGAACTCATGTCTTGATCAATGCCTCTTCAATCACCTGTGGAGATGAAGTGATAGGCAGCGTCTGCGCGGAGAGAGACATAACGGAAATTGTTCTCTTGCATAATGAACTGTCCAAGGCTAGTTCAGAGGTGCGGCAGCTTAAGAAGGAGATCACCAAGATACACCGCCCAGACACCGCCTTTTGCAAAATTGCAGGGCATAGCAAAGGACTTCAGAAAACCGTCAATCTAGCGCGACGGGTGGCTAACACCAACGCGGCGGTGATGATTCGTGGAGAGAGTGGCACGGGAAAAGAGCTTTTCGCAGAGGCAATTCATGAGGAAAGTTCAAGGCACAACAACCCCTTTGTGGTTATTAACTGTGGAGCTATTCCCGCTGCTCTTTTTGAAAGTGAGTTATTTGGTTACCAGCCTGGCTCCTTTACTGGGGCTGATCGCCAAGGACGACAGGGCAAATTTGAAGCTGCTCACAGGGGAACAATTTTTCTCGATGAGATCGGGGAAATGCCGCTAGAAATGCAGGTAAAGCTTCTCCGGGTCCTCCAAAATAAGTGCTTTTATAGGGTCGGGGGCAATGACCTTGTGGAAGTGGATGTGCGGGTCATTGCTGCCACACATCGAGACTTAGAACAAATGATTAGCGAAGGTTCTTTCCGAAAAGACCTCTATTACCGAATAAACGTTGTTGGCATAGATATTCCTCCGCTGCGCCAGCGCAAAGAGGATATTTTGGATCTAATTTATCTTTTTATTCGTGAATTTTGTTTACAACAGGGGCGTGATCTTGTTCAGATTTCTCCGGAAGTGATGCCCTCCATGCTCAATTACCCCTGGCCGGGAAATG
>CAKMJS010000141.1 GCA_927405585.1 uncultured Desulfosporosinus sp. | reverse complement strand
CCTCTCCTGCATTCGTCAGTAAATGTCGGCGCGCCATCCACAGGTTCGACAGAGCGAACAGTGTCACCAGTTGCGCCGTGTTTTTGGCCAAGCCGCGAGATTTTCTACAACCCGACGATGCTTTACCTGGCGCTGGGCATTATCGGGGCGACGGTCATGCCGCATAACCTATACCTGCATTCGGGAGTTGAGGGCTCTGGGGGTGGATGTTTACTTTGAAAAGGAAAATGTTCATTTCACGAGAAGTGAAGGCGAAGTACTACTAATGCTAACATCAACAATGGCCAGATGGGTGTCCTCGTAATAATATTGCGGAAGCTCCCCTCTATTCTTTATCCTCCGCTTGGTTAAGGGCTCGGCATTAAAGGTTTTTTTACTTCGTATCTCCCTTGATTTTATCATTGGTTAAGATCTTTTTGATATTACTCCAGCTCCACTCCTTCCTCTGTCAAACGAGTGGCGATATGGCAGTAACTATATCCATCCAAGAATTCTTGATAAATCCGCCGCACAATGGCAGCCTGCGCTTCGTTAATCACAAGATTTACGTATCGATCCTAGTCATATCCCAGGAATTTGCCGCTCGAAATGCTGCGGATCATCCCACGCTCATATCTGCGACGGATGCTCCATTTCACATTCCCGGAAAGCAACATACTTTCGTTCTGCGCCATTGCTGATGTTAGCATTAGTAGTACTTCGCCTTCACTTCTCGTGAAATGAACATTTTCCTTTTCAAAGTAAACATCCACCCCCAGAGCCCTCAACTCCCGAATGCAGTTAAGTGCATCAAGTGTATTTCGTCCAAAGCGGGATACGCTTTTAGTGATAATCATATCTATGTGTCCTTCTCGGCAGTCCTGTAGCAGTCACTTAAAAGCAACCCGATCGCGCATGGCAGTATCTGAGATACCTTGATCGGTATAAATACCCGCAAAAACATAGTCTGGATTTTCTTTGATATATTTCTTCAAAGTCCCTCATCAAAAATTCAAGCCAGGAGTGTGTCATTCCGCCCTAGCATCAAATATATTTTCCTTAAATAAACTACCCACAAAGCAAGCACCACTGCCTGCTCTGCGGGTATTTTCACAAAATTATGCCTTTATCACCGTACCATCCCTAAAAGTAAACTGTATATCATCGGTGGCGTAGACCGTGACCTTATCAATGACCGCAAACCAAAGTGTCTCGTCAAACTCTGTCAGAACTGAATCTTGCTGTAACAGCGTAGCAAGAAAGGCATCAAGTTGCTCTCGCTTTGCCCGACGGGCTTGGAGTAGTTCCTCAATTTTCTCAAGCTTGTCCTTGGCTTTCTCATATCTTGCAACAAGCCCATTATAGCGTTGTTGGTATTCAGCCTGATCGATGATCGAGCGTGCATTTTCATCCACACACTGACGAATCAACTCTGTAACCATAACAATCTCGTCTTGCAGTTTTTCTCGCTTCAGAATTCAAGTCGGCAGTGTCTGTCAATACCTGCTTGATCATTTCACAGTTTTCCATGATCTCCTCTTTGTTTGTTATCAGTTGGTTAAAGGCCTTCAAAAATGACTGCTTTAAGGTGGCTTCCCTCGCCTATCCTTTCGGTAGGTTCAAACAGTAATACTTGAACTGACTTCTGGATGTTGTCTTTGGTGACAGACTTTATTATCCGGTGACAAACTTTATTCTTCAGTGACAGACTTTATTATCTAGTGACAAACTTTATTATCTGTATACAATTACACTTAACCACACTTCGAGTAGCCACAATGCGTACACACAACACAACCGCCTTCATGGTTGATCGGCATGCCACACTCTGGGCAAGCATTTTCTGGTGCAAGGCCTGTCCGGACTACTTTTCCAGTGACCTTTTCTCGTGATGGCTTCTGTCGTTCGACAACACTTGTTTTTACAGTCGTTGGAGCTGTTTCCTGAGTTCCCTTTTGAACACTTGCGAAATTAATACCAACTTCATTATATTTTTTAATCACTCGGGCTATGGCATCCGGACAGGATGTGACGTTCACCCCTTCACGCCGCATACAAGCCGGACAACGGATGCCTTTAATCTGTTCTGTAATTGCATCAACAGACAAACCGGAACGCAGGGTAATGGAGATCAAACGAGCTGTAGCCTCCGATTGAGAGGAACATCCTCCAGCACGACCAGTATTTGTAAAGACCTCACAAATTCCTTTTTCATCGGCATTCACACTGACATAGAGGTTTCCGCAGCCAATTTTTATTTTCTCGGTAACTCCTATCGTGGTGGTCGGACGCGGTCGAGGAACGACGGTGTTCACTTCAGGAATGAATGGTGTTTTAGGAGGTACAACCTGATCAGATGCCAGTAGCTCTTCACGCCTCTTTTCGGCTTGGGCTTGCCCAGCTGCTGTACCGGTGGAAAGCACCTGCTCTTCGCGACTTCCGTCGCGATAGACCGTTAAGCCTTTGCAGTTCAGCTCATCTGCCAGTCGATAGGCTTCGGCAATGTCTTCACGTGTCGCGGCATTAGCAAAGTTGATAGTCTTTGATACCGCATTATCTGTATACTTTTGGAAAGCTGCCTGAATCCGAATATGCCATTCGGGCGCGATCTCTTGAGCCGTGGTAAAGACTTCTTGAACCCAGTTCGGGACTTCTTGAAAACCTAAGACAGTTCCTATTTCTGCAATCTTGAGCATTAATTCTGGGGAATAAAAACCATATTCATGAGCAAACGCTTCAAAGAGTGGATTGACCTCCACCAAAGCAGTGCCATCCATCACTGTTTTAGTATAAGCAACTGCAAAAAGAGGTTCTACCCCACTGGAAGCACCGCAAATCATAGATATAGTCCCAGTCGGAGCAATCGTTGTCAGGGTAGCATTGCGTAATTTCATAACGCCGTCATATATAGAACCTTCAAAATTCGGGAATGCTCCCCGTTCTTCAGCCAAGCGTTGGGACTCAATACGGGCTTCTGTCTGGATAAATTTCATAACTTTTTCCGCATATTCCACTGCTTCTTCCGTGGCATACGACGTCTGAAGTAAAATGAGCATATCGGCAAAGCCCATGACGCCAAGACCAATTTTGCGGTTCCCTTTTACAACCTCCTCAATGATGGGGAGTGGATACTGATTCACATCAATCACGTCGTCAAGAAAACGAACGGACAAGCGGATTACCTGACTCAAACGCTCCCAGTTGATTACCATCTTGCCATTTTTTTCGATCACCATTAATTTTAGATTGATAGAGCCTAAGTTACAGGCCTCATTGGGGAGCAAGGGTTGTTCTCCACAAGGATTAGTGGCTTCAATCTTACCTTGCAGAGGAGTAGGGTTCCCTTCATTCAAACGGTCAAGAAACACAATTCCTGGTTCCCCATTCTGCCAAGCATGTTCAACGATCTTATTAAAAATCTCAGGCGCGGATAATTGCCCTGCAGGGGCTCCTGTATGAGGGTCTATGAGATCATAAGGACGTCCTTCACGGACAGCCAGCATGAAGTCTTCTGTGATTCCTACGGAAATATTAAAGTTCGTAATCTCTTTATTATCTTCTTTACACTGAATGAAATCCACGATATCTGGATGATCGACACGAAGAATTCCCATATTAGCTCCGCGACGGGTTCCGCCTTGTTTTACCGCTTCCGTGGCAGAATTAAAAACCTTCATAAAGGAAATCGGACCAGAGGCCACTCCACCCGTTGAGCGAACCATGCTATTCTTGGGACGCAATCGAGAAAAGCTGAAACCTGTGCCTCCACCAGATTTATGAATAATTGCGGCATTTTTTATGGCATCAAAAATCTGTTCCATGCTGTCTTCAATTGGTAAGACAAAGCACGCACTCAGTTGTCCCAGATCCCGCCCAGCATTCATAAGCGTCGGTGAATTTGGCATGAATTCGAGGTTTGCCATCATGGTATAGAATTCCTTGGCCAGAGCTTCTGTTTCTTTTTTGCCTTTACCATATTTGCTCTGTTCAATTTCTGCAATCACACAAGCTACTCGATAAATCATGTCTTCTGCAGTTTCAACGACTTGTCCGTCAGCTTGTTTTAAATACCGTTTTGCCAATACTACGCGCGCATTCGGTGCAAGATTAGCCTGAGGCCAGTTTTTTGGTGCTTGTCCTTCGAAACTCAACTTCCAATCCCCAACTTTCTTTAAATAACTATCCTAATCTAGACTCTATTTTTTATAGTTCCCCGCTTTTCAATAAGCTCGTGTAATTCTTCCATAAAACGTTGTATGTCTCGAAACTGACGATAGACGGAAGCAAAACGTATGTAGGCTACTTCATCCAATCCGAATAATTGTTCCAGCACCGCTTCCCCCACTTGAGCACTCGTCACCTCACGTTCATTTCTATTACGTAAGGTTTTTTCAATAGCGTAAGCTGCATCTTCAATTTGTTCCGTAGAAATTGGCCTTTTTTCGCAAGCCCTTAGCATGCCAGCCATCATTTTCGAACGGGAAAATTCTTCACGCCGTCCTTCTTTTTTTACAACTACGAGTGGTGAATCTTCAAATTTCTCAAACGTGGTAAACCGCCGCAAACAACGTTCACATTCTCTGCGTCTTCGAACTGCCGTTCCTTCTTCTACCTGACGTGAATCATGAACTTTTGTATCCTCGTTGCCGCAGAATGGGCAATGCACAGCTTCACCCCCAACATATAGTATGTTTTCAATTTAACCACACTATATGTTGTGTGTCAATTCTTTTATTGGTCTTTATAGGGCTTTTCTTT
This sequence comes from uncultured Desulfosporosinus sp., assembly GCA_927405585.1. Lineage (GTDB taxonomy): Bacteria > Bacillota > Desulfitobacteriia > Desulfitobacteriales > Desulfitobacteriaceae > Desulfosporosinus. Next base: position 3,509 of record CAKMJS010000141.1, on the reverse strand, counting down.
CTCCCTTTGTCTAATTCTTGTCCACTACCTCTATCTTCCTTATTATTAGAAAGATTATGTAGTATTCATTTCGGAAAAAGGGCAGAATAATAAAACCTTAGAACCATCAAAATCAGTTAGCTCGCTTAGAAAGGATGTGACATAACCTTGAAGAAGAAACTTCCAGTTGAGAAAAATTCGAATCCAAGCACCAAACCAATTCCTTCCCGTCCTGAAGATCAACCAAGCATGGATTCCAGGGACGGCCATGGCCTTTCAAAAGAGGAAGCCCTACGTTCAAAAAAGTAAATCGCTAAGTGTAATATGCCACTACGGATTTCGTTATCTTTATGTTAGTTAATAAGTATAAGGGAGACATCCATCCGATTGAAATCAGATAGATGTCTCCCTTTGAGTCCTTTTTGGAATAAAAAGGACTCAATTCATCTCCAGCCTACACCCTCACTGGCGTGAGCAAGGAAGCTTAGAGGCGGGGAGACTTCTTGTCGTACATGGTTATAGTATTATTTCAGTGAACAATCCTGTAGCCAATCTGGTAACCAGAGATAGCGTAGGGGCCCTTCCGGAAAGTTTAAAGGGAGCCCGAACGATCGGGCTCCCTTAATTCGAGCATCTATGATTTATGAGCTTACAGCCACTTCTTCTTGAGCATCACCCGACGCTACGCGGTCTTTATCATGTTTCCTCAATTTCTCACGTTCTTCTTCGACCAGAAAGCGTCGCAGAACTTTACCGACGGCAGTCTTGGGCAATGCTTCACGGAACTCAAGTTTCTTGGGAATTTTATAGGCTGCAAGCTTGCCCTCACAATAAGCTAAGATCTCCTCTTCCGTTGCACTCGTTTCAGCTTTGAGAACAATATAAGCTTTCACCATTTCCCCCCAATAAGCGTCCGGGACTCCTGCACACGTTGCCTCTCTAACTGCTGGATGGGTATAGAGTACTTCTTCCACATCGCGCGGATAGACATTGTATCCACCCGTGATGATAAGATCCTTCTTCCTGTCTACAATATAGAAAAATCCGTCTTCATCCATATGAGCAATATCCCCCGTATAAAGCCAGCCATCCTTCAAGACCTCCTCGGTCTCCTCAGGTTTTTGCCAATACGCCAGCATAACCTGATCTCCTTTGATCACCAATTCACCGATTTCTCCTGGAGGTAGTTCCCTTTCACCCGTCTCCAAATCCATAATTTTGGCATCCGTATTCGGCGCAGGGACTCCGATAGAGCCTACCCTGGCATTGAATATTGGATTTAAATGACTAGCTGGTGATGATTCTGATAAACCGTAAGCCTCTACCAACCTTCCACCTGTCAGTTCACCAAAGCGAATAGCCACTTCTTTGGGAAGCGGGGCTGATCCACTTAGACAGCATCGAATAGAAGATACCTTGTACTCCTTAATCCGCGGGTGATTAATAACCGCGACATACATGGTCGGGGCACCTGGAAAGAGAGTTGGTGCATAATCGTTGATATGTTGGAGCACGGCATCGAGATCAAACTTAGGCAGGATAATCATCGCGCCACCAGAAATCATGGCTAAATTCATACACGCTGTTAAAGCGTAGATATGAAATAGTGGTAACACTGTAAGAACTCTTTCCTCACCCTCACGACCGTTCACCCATTCCCATGCCTGCATTGCATTGGCCACAAGGTTACGGTGGGTTAGCATAACCCCTTTAGGAGAACCAGTTGTCCCGCCTGTGTACTGTAAAACGGCCAACTCGTCTGATCGAGATTCAATCGCCGGGAATTCAACTGTATCTAAGCTAGCATCAGCAAGACTTTGCTCGAGATCCATAAACACAGGGTTATCTGCTAAACCCAATCCAGTTAATCCAGAAAAAGCGCTTAGCCAGTCTAAGGCTACTAATTTCAAGTCTACTTCTGCTAGGATCGGCGAGATGCGCGGCATTAGTTGTGGAATAGAAACGATTCCTATCGCGCCCGAATCTTTAAGTAATGCTTTCAATTCATTTTCTACATAGAGCGTATTCGTCTGTACCGCCACAGCACCTACCCTTAGGATTGCAAAGAACGTAATTACCCAGTTAGCGCTATTAGGCATAAAGATGGAGATACGATCTCCTTTTTGTACCCCCCTTTTTACAAATACCTTAGCTAAGCGCTCAATGCGAAGATTCATCTCACGGTACGTAGTTGTTTTTCCTGCGAAAATCAAAGCAGGATTATCAGGAAACTTCTGCTCAGAACTTTTAAACATGTCAACAAGTGTTATTTCTGGAATCTCAAGGTTCAATCTTACACCAGGCTCATAAAATTTAAACCATGGTCTCTCAGTTGCAACTTTTCCCATCGCTTTCATCCTCCTCAACTTTTGAATGTTCATTCATTTACTTTTACATATTCTAACATACAATGCTAACTTATAGAATACATTTTCTTAATTTTCAATATATTATGTATTATTTAAATTATTTCATTATTGAGGACAACTATTTCATCACTAATTCTTAATTTAGAAGCACAAAAAGACTACCTCGTAAGAGATAGTCTTTTTGCCTGTTTACGTGGCGATGACCTACTTTCCCAGGGGCTTACACCCCAAGTATCATCGGCCCTGGAGGTCGATAATCACGATAGTCTCCGGGGGAGAGTATCGCCGAGCCACATACCCATAACGAATACTTCGTGGCGACGGAACGAGATTATCGCCACACTGCAATCATAACGCAGACTCCTGCAGTGTGGATTTAACTTCCGTGTTCGAGATACGAAAATCGGATGAGATTTTCGCCACACTGCAACATATGACGAAGACTCGGACCGCGAGCGCTATCAGACGGTGTGCAAGGGCACCGCTGACCCCGTCCAGGGTCAACAGTCGACTGGCGCGACGCTCGGCCAAAGGGTGGCGAGCAATCAGCGAAGACCACCATATGCACAGCGAGTGGCTGGAAGTCAGCCAGGACGTCGTGGATGCGGTCTGCGACGGTACCGACGTGGTGATCGGCGCGATCATGCAGCACATCGAGCAGGCGGGTGTTCACTCCGGTGACTCCGCGTGCTGTGGCCACGGGTTCCCCCTCTGTGGCGACGGGCCTGGACAACATTGCGCTGGACCTGCCGTCAACTACGCTTGCAACCACTGAACCCTCGTCGCGAAAAGGATTTCCCATGACGTCTCTGCGCCGCTCCCTGCCCTTGCTGCTGCTCCTGAGCTTTCCGGTACTGGGCGCCGACCCGCTGCCTTCCTGGAATGAGGGCCCGAGCAAACAGCACATCATCGAGTTCGTCCAGGCGGTGACCGCCGAGGGTTCGACGGACTATGTCAAACCGGCCGAGCGCATCGCCGTGTTCGATAACGACGGCACTCTGTGGACCGAGCAACCGGCGTATTTCCAGGTGCTGTTCGCATTCGATGAAATCAAACGCCTGGCGCCCCAGCATCCGGACTGGCGCACCACCCAGTTGCCCTGTTGGGTGAAGAGGGTGATCACGCCGCAGGCGGCGTAGGCGAATTGCCCGCGGCGATGGG
>CAKMJS010000140.1 GCA_927405585.1 uncultured Desulfosporosinus sp. | reverse complement strand
GCCATTAAATTTTTAGTGGGTTATATCAAGGGGCATGATTTCAAGGTATTCGGTTGGTACCGAATTATTTTAGGAGTGATTGTTGCTATATATTTCATGGTTTAAAACTCTTAGAGTAGATTCACGATACTATTGACAGTTTTGTTGACTTCTACATATTTGGCCTTGATCTCATCCCCGATTTTCAGGAAGGGTAATCGTTCTGATATGGAGATATTCGCAGTAAAGACATTCGCCTGTCCTTCTAACAGGATATAAAAATACGTATTCCCTTCGATAACGACATTTTGAATATCCGTAATCTTCCCTGTTACTTCAAATTGTTCTTTGGCTTCTTGTGGATTTTTTACGGTTGTTGCAATCCCTTTGTTCGTAAACTTGGCAACCGTTTCCTCGACAGTAACACCTGTTATCACTTTCTGATAATCCTCAGCATCGACTAAAGCATACATCTTAATTAGCCCAGCGTTATCTTTTAAAGACATGAAATGGTTGGTTTTCCAATCGGATTGGAAACAAGCTATCTTTATGGAAGCGGTTGCTTTGCAACAAAGTTAAGGAGCTGAAAAACCTATGTTTGCCACCGTGAATTCCGATTGTATCAAGTGCGGTGCCTGTGAAGAAATATGTCCGCAAGTTTTCAGAATGAATAGTTACGGGATGGCCGAAGCTTACATAAATCCTGTCCCTCAAGATGACGAAGAATGGACCCACCAAGCTACAAAAAGTTGCCCAGTGGCTGCTATTATTCTGGAATAATCTGTGCCTGCAACCCGCGCATTCCACCACCAACCCCACTCCTGCTAAATGTGACCACTATAATTAACATTATAATCCACTAAATGTTCCTCACTTAGCAGGAATACCGTTGGTATTTAGAGAAAATATACAATTCGGATCGAATTCCGCTGTCTCGATGTTCAACGTCAGTTGAACGAGTTCATTTGGGAGGGACCGTTTTGAAAAATCGATTTAACAACACGACGCTAAAAAGGTATTCACTCTATCTTGCAGGCCCGCTTCTACTCATCGGTTTAATGCTTATAGTACTAGGTAATTCTTACGCTAAGATGTTTGATGAAACTCTGTTTGATGAATCCAATGTGTATAACCATATTAACGAATTATCTTCTCCCCGCTATGCTGGAAGACTTGCAGGGAGCGAAGGAAATAAACTGGCTCTTTCCTATATCGAACAGCATTTCACACAAGTTGGCTTAGAACCGGCTGGAGAAGGTGATACCTATCTCCAAAGCCTGACGACCATGGTACCCACTTATCAATCGCCGCCTTACCTGAGGATAAAAGATCCTTCAGGCAACTTGCTCAAGGAATTTGAGTTTGGTAAGGATTTCCTAGAATCTATGGGCAATTACGGCAGTAGTGGTCACTTTCAGGGTCAACTATTGTTTCTATCTAAGGACATTTTCGCCTATCTCCCCCAAGAACTTAAGGACAAAGTGATTGTTAAAGCTGGGTTAATGGACAAGGATATTGAGTATGCCGTGGACTGCGGAGTCAAGGGTATTCTTATGGTATCCAAGAACCCGACCGGCAACTTAGCAAGGACCGCCCTGCCCATCAAAGCCAAGAAAGGAAAAGCGGTCCCCATTCAAATCCTAACCTGGCCAAGCTTTGAGAGTTTGGCAAGCTATGCCCAGCAGAACCTCCCGGTGGAAATTAGCCAAGAGTCACCCTATGAACAGGTCTCTACTCCGAATGTTTTAGGGAAGATCACCGGGAGCAACAAAAATGCTGGCTACGTCATTATTTCAGCGCACCTAGATCATCTCGGTAGTGCTTTTGAAGGCGGTTATTTTCCTGGGGCACTCGACGGAGCATCTGGCATTGGTATGATGTTAGAACTCGCTCGAGTGATGAAACAGCAAACCCTCGTTCCTGAGCAGACCATCCTATTTGTAGCTTGGAATGGACAAGAATATGGCCAGAACGGATCGTCCTATTATACTGACCACCCTTTGTATCCCTTAGAGAAAACTCAGGTTTTCGTCTTAAATATGCTCGGTGACAACAACAATCTAGGCTTGTTTCTGGAAACGTCTGACCCGTTGGGTAGGGTCTACTCAGGAAAAATGGCCCAGTACCTCTCGAACTCCGGGCTGACCGTCAAGGAAAGCCGGAGCGAAGCAGGGGATGGCTATGCTCCCTTCGTAGAAAAAGGAATTCCTGTTGTCCTTGTCAAAGGGAATCTCGCGACCAATTACAGCCAGCGTCAATACGTCCTTCACACCTTTGGCGATAGTATGGAGAACATCAGTAGAGCAAGCCTCCAGAGCAGCGGAGTTGGACTGTTGAGCTATATCAAGGCCGTGATTTATCAAGACACATTTCCAAGATATTTAAGGTTTTCAGAAGCTTTACTATTCAGCTTTTACCTAGTAGGGTTGGCCTGGATTTATGGGATATACCAGCTCCACAAACTCTCTCCCCAGCTCAGAGTCTGGCGAACGAGTGTAGAGAATATCTATTATTCCACGTTTCACAGTCTTTTTTCCAAGTTGTTTTTTTACGCAACTCCGGCCTTGTTGATCTTCTTCTCACTCGTCTTCATCTCGAATATTCCGACGAACTTTAATCTAGTTTATGCCAATGACATGACACATTCTAACTTTTCTCTTTACCTAGTTGTGAAAAAAAGTGTATTCTACCTTCGCACTTTATTAGGAGAGGGCATGGGGGTGTCTAAGTACCATACCCAGGTTATGGACGTTTTACCGTTTGCTTTATTCCGTACTCTGGGGCTTTTAAGTGGCGCCCTGACGTTAGCGTTTATCCTCGGTACTCTTAAGGGAATGGCGGATGGGTTTAGAGATCGTGAAAAAGGACGACTCCGAAGCCTAGGAACGCTGTTTACCTTATCTCTTCCTGACGTATTCATCGTGATCTGTATTCAATTAGGGATGATTTTTCTCAACAATCATGATCTCTTACTCGGTTTGAATCACTTCGAAGAGGGCAAGCGCTACCTAGTGGCTTTGCTCTGCCTAGGTATTCTTCCTACCGTTTACATTTCCAGAATCACCTCCACAGCTATGCAAGAAGAGATTCGCAGGGATTATATTAGGGCTGCCAAGGCGAAGGGCCTGGGAAGCTTCCAATTAATCAAAGACCATTTAACGAGACCCGTGCTCATTAAGGTGATAGATACTCTAGGACCTGTTTTAACCCTTGTTATTTCTAACTTAATCATCGTGGAGTACATGACTCATTATCCAGGCCTTGTGTATAGTCTAATCAGGTTTTACCAGCAAAACGACACCATTTCCTTTATAGGGTTTGCCCTGGCCTTAGGGCTGATCTACGTGATGTTCAGTTTGGTCTTTAAGCTAGCGGCCAGGTTGATCAATCCCTTGCGAGGGAGGACGAAAGCATGAAAAAAAATGCACCCTTGTTTTTGGGTGGACTAATTCTTTTAGGTATTCTAATCTTGATCGTCTTTCCAGATTGGTTTACACCCCATAATCCCTACGGAACCCAAGGGGTTAAGTCTTGGCTGGAAAACGGCAAATTTGTTCTGTCTACTCCTCCGTTTGCTCCAGGACCGGGCTCTCCCCTCGGAACCGATGATCAGGGCAGAGATGTCTTAAGTCTGATTATCTACGGCACGAAACTAACGATGTTCATTAGCGTCTTGGTGGTCTTGGGTCGTTACTTCGTGGCCATTCCTCTGGGCTTATTAGCAGGTTTTGGTAGTTATGTAGCTAAGACCATGCTCAGTCAATTTAGCGTCATCTTTAGCGCGATACCGGCCTTAATTTTTAGTATCATCCTCCTCAAAATGGACTTCTTCCTGGCCTTAGACAAACAACATTCTATCCTAGCCTTTGTCTTGGTCTTAACCTTCGTCGGATGGGCCAAATTGGCGACCATTGTGATGGAAAGAGTCAAGGACGTTCTCAATAAGCCCTTTATCACGGCTGAATCGGCCATTGGTAAGAGCAAACTGAAGATCGCACTCGAAAATGTTCTTCCCCACTTAGCGCCGGAGCTCGTCGTCTTATTCTTTATGGAAATCGCCGGAGCGCTCAACATGCTGATGCAGCTCGGGGTGTTCGGGGTGTTTGTCGGCAATCTACGCTTTATTGCCGATACTCAAGGAGGCGTCATAACCTTTCTCAACCTCAGCTTCGAACCTGAGTGGTCGAGCATGCTATCGACGTCCCGAAATTTCATTTTTTCAGCGCCTTGGATGGTCCTATTCCCAGCCTTAGCCTTCTTCATCAGTATTTTAGGGTTTAACCTATTTGGTGAAGGCTTAAGGGAAATTCTCCAAAAACGAGATTCCCGCTTTAGTGTTTATTTTCGCAGACTAGTCACGTTGGATAAATCTCAATTCGCCTACTTTAAACAATTGAAAACTCGGGCTAAGGTTACCCTTGTGCTGTTGGTCATGATGCTCGTCGTTGGGGGCCTCGTCGTAAACCGCACTCAAGCAAACTCGCCACACTTTGACTATCAGTCCACAGCTGTTGACCTGCCCGATTCTACTAAAGGCGTCGTGATCGGTACGCCTGAGGCATCTGAAGTCGCGGGGTACATCGCCCAGTCTCTGAAGGACGCTGGTTTTAAGCCACTCGAAGGAGAAAGCCTAGTCAGGGATTATCCCACCGAGGGGATTTATCGTGAATCGACAAGCAAGATCGCTTACTTCGATCAGAGTGGACTAGTCACTACCCTGATGGCGGGCAAGGACTATTCCTTCGGGAGCTTTGGCAACATCAGCCTAAGCGGTTCAGTCTATGATGCCAGACGAAGCGACCTCTTTTCGATTTCCTTAGAGACGTTAACTGACCGGTTTATCTTAGTTGACAGCACCCTTTATAGTCCGAGCGCGATCTCCACCCTAACCCAGAAAATTCTGACTGAGTCCCAAGCTAAAGGGGTTCTTATAGCATTAGCACCGGGAGAAAGCTTGCCAACCTCCTTAGGTTCAGAGGTGTATCCTGGCGTGAAGGTCTGGCTTACCCCCGCCAGTGCAGACTTGGTCACAGGCCAGAACTTAACGCTAGCCTTGCAAAGCCAGAAACTTGACAAGCCAGGCAAGAATATTATCGGAGTACTCCCAGGAATCGATCGCAACGCAGGCGATGAAGCCATCGTAATCGGAATAGGGTATAACTTTCTGCCTGAAGATCAGGAACTAGGTCGGCAGCGAATCCAGTTTGGTCTGGAATTAGCGAAAAAGTTAGCGTCGGAAACCCATAACCGCCAACTCATTATGTGCTTTTGGGACGGCACCTTGAGCGACACCTTCCACGGGGCTAAAGTCTTCGCTGCCAACCCAGTTTTGTCTTCTCAAGCGATTCAGCTCTATTTAGATTTGACTCAAATTTCCTCACCCCAGGGAGAATTTGTCTACTTTAACTCTGAACAAGCCCCCTTAACTCGTCCCTTCGCCTTTAGCTTTGGGCATCAATTAGAGAATAACCTCCGCGCTCAGAACTTGGAGATTAGAACCTATGCTAAGATAAGACGCACTGAGGACGTTTTGTATTATGGTGCAAGCCCAGAAGAAACCATGTTTTACCGGGGCGGCATCGCTACCGTCCTTGTCGGATTGGGTCAAGATCAACAAGCAGGTTCAATGTCCTTAAATGACCTCGGTAATGTCCTCTGGGATACAATCCGTAAAAACAGTTATTAAAATACAGTTACGAAAGAACAGTTACGAAAATTGGAGTTGTAACATGAGCAAAACGTCACTTTTGAAGATTGACAATTTAACCATCTCATTTCCCTATGGAAAATCACATCTTCAAGTCATTCGGGGTGTTGATCTTGAAGTCATCCAAGGGGAAGTTGTGGGGATTTTAGGCGAATCAGGAAGTGGCAAATCCGTCACGGCCGCCTCTGTGATTGGGCTGACCAGAGACGATGCGGGTCGAATCGATTCCGGAGAAATCCATTTTAAGGGAAAGAACATCGTGACCATGTCTGGGAAGGATCTGCAAAGGCTAAGGGGCAAGGAAATCGCCTACATCTTTCAAGACCCTGTCGGCTCTTTAAACCCTTACCGCAAAGTCGGTAATCAAATCGTAGAAGCTTTAAAGGTCCACCATCTACCTTGTAGTAAAGAATTGGTGCTCCAGATCATGCTGGATGTAGGACTTAATCAGGCCGAAACTATTTATGACATGTTCCCCTCCCAACTGAGTGGAGGCCAGTGCCAACGCATCCAAATTGCCTCGGCCATCGCCTGTAAACCTGATCTGTTAATAGCAGATGAACCGATTAGTGCAATTGATGCTTCCTTGCAAAAAAAAGTGCTGGCGCTGCTTACAGACACCAACAAAAAATACGGGACTGCGATTATCATCATCACGCACGACTTTGCAGTCGTTAAGCACATCTGTGACCGAGTGGTCGTGATGTACGGCGGACTCGTTATGGAAACAGGAACAGTTAAGGACGTTTTAGATGATCCTTTGCACCCCTATACCCGGGAATTACTAAAGTGTGTGAACTCGCTGAGTAATCAGGACGAACGGTTATATACCCTAGAAGGTCGGGCACTTGGCCCTAGTGAGTACACAGGGGGATGTGTTTTTTACACCCGCTGTATGAACAAGACTGGCCCTTGTCACAGCGAAATTCCCCCACTACTCAATCGCACAGGTGGTCGTCAAGTGAGATGTCTTAACGCGAGGAGTGAACGTACGTGAAGCAAAAACTTCTCGTGGAGGTCGAAGGAATTGCCAAGCACTTTGTGATTAAGCAAAAGTTATTTGCCCCTAAAACCGTGATTAAAGCAGTCGATGAGGTAAGCTTTGGCATTTATAGCGGGGAAACTCTCGGTTTGATTGGAGAAAGCGGCAGTGGCAAAACCACCGTTGGAAATTTGATATTGCGCTTGTTGGAGTGCGATCAAGGTAAGATCACCTTTGCTGGACAAGATATTACTCACTTACCGCAACGCTCGCTACGCGGTCTGCGCAAGGATATTCAAGTGATCTTTCAACACTCCCAAGAAACCCTTGATCCTAAAATGACCATCCTGGAGCTCCTCGTTGAACCTCTCAAGTTACATCATATTGTTGCTCCTCATCAATTTGAGCGAGAGGTTAAGCAGCTTTTGAACATGGTGGGTCTCGGGGAGGGGGAGAAACATAAGTTTCCCTTTCAACTGAGCGGCGGGCAAAATCAGCGGGTGGGAATCGCTAGGGCTATAGCCTCCCGGCCTAGGTTTATAGTCTGTGACGAACCGGTCTCTGCTTTGGATGTATCTATCCAGGGACAAATACTAAATCTCCTGCTGGATTTGAAGCAGGAGATGCAATTGACCTATCTGTTTATTTCACATGACTTGAAGGTTGTGAAGTATTTATGTGACCGGATTGCAGTGATGCATCATGGCAAAGTTGTGGAGATTGGGGAGAATTCGCAGGTAATTAGTGCACCGACGGATCCCTATACGCGAGAATTAGTGAATTCGTTGCTTTAAGGTTATAAAACGTAATTCGCCATCATTTTCTTTACGCATTCTTGGCATTTAAATATCTCTAGCGAGTTTGGTAATTTATCTCATCATATCTTTCTCTCAGTCCACGCCTTTACAAAACATTACCCCTAACCCTACGTTAATAAAATTTAAAAACCAACCTTGTTGGTTGGTTTTTAAATGTACGCGGATTCTTATTTTGATTTGTCCATTAGTTTTGCAACCTTGTCCTCCATCTTATCCTTAAACGCCTCAGCCTTGTCTTTAAGTTGCTCAGCTTTGTCCTCAGCCTTGTCCTTCATCTGTTCGGCTTTCTCCTCGGCCTTGTCCTTCATCTCTTCAGCTTTGCCTTTTAATTCTTTGGCTTTCTCCTCGGCCTTATCCTTCATCTCCTCAGCCTTGCCTTTTAATTCTTTGGCTTTCTCCTCGGCCTTATCCTTTATCTCCTCAGCCTTGCCTTTTAATTCTTTGGCTTTCCCCTCGGCCTCATCGATCAGCTTTTCAGTCTTTTTCTTAGTTTCATCGAGCGTTTCCTTAGCGTTGTCAAATACCTTGCCGAGGCTATCCTTGAAACTTCCCATCCTGTACACCTCCTCAAATATTGTCTCGCTGTTTTATCTCGTTGCCAGTACTACCTTTTAATTATAACATAAAATCTGGAATGTCTTTGCCTCAATAAGTAGAGCTTCTGCAAAGGAATGATTTGTTTCAGGTTGTAGTTATTTCGCCTTAAAGATTATATCTAAGAGCCTGCCTTTAAAGGCGGGCGAACTGGGTCTAAAACAGACCTGGCATCAAAAAGCTTCTTCAGAATTTCTGCCTGATTATACAGTGCGATTCCATCAATATGCCGCCTGTCCATCATTACATAATCAGTTGAATCTTTCAGATACGGAGTGGGTCCCACCGAACAGAGAATATTGAACCCTTGATCGAGCAGGAACTGGAATTTGGGATCTCCAGGCAACACTGAGCTGCCAAAAGGATAGACATAGATATTGGTTGGGCCGATCAGAGATCCCACTTCTTTTTTCCAACGCAAGGTGTCTTTCTCAAGACTCTGATAAGCCTCCGCCCGGGCATCTAGATGGCTATAGCCGTGCGAGGCAAACGTCCAGCCGGTATCTTTAAGTCGTTTAACAATTGCTAAAGCAGACTCCCTTTCTTCCGGATAGGACGGGGAATCTAGTTTATTGGTGTTATAACCTAAAATCCCGTAATAACCAGTAAAGGCCAGGATACCCTTGGCTCCCTCGAAGGAAAAGTCGGGATGCTCAGCGACAAAGGCATCGATAATCGGGATAACCTCATTATCATGGGAGATGACCTTCTCTCCGCTCGGGGATACGGAATAAGTCGCCACCTTGCCATCCGAATCCAGAATGAGTTTGCTAATCGTCCCATTCGTTGCTTTGTAATCCGGATAATTAACATCATCGACTGACATGATCAGCGGTTTCTTGTTGGGAGGAAGCCTTAGCTCTTTAGGCACCAAGACAGTTTTCCCGTCCTCTACTTTCTCATCATACAAAGCATTGTAATCAATTAGGATATAATTGTTGGCATAGAGTTGGTTGAAAATCTTTTTAAATTCGCTCACAGTCACAAAATACTGATTAAATCCATTGGAATCCGCATCCCCATCAAAAGTCAGGGACGGATAAGCCAGCAGCGGATGGAAAAAGATATGCTCAATCGGTCCAACATATGGAACCAAGCCTTTCTCAGCTTCCCGATACTTATGAAGATCGCTAGTAATTTGTGCATCATCTGGGTAATAAGCTGACATACCGGTCAGGAGTCTTATCGCTTCCTGATAATCACCCTGTTTGCTTACGTCCCCTGCTTTCGCTAGATAATAAGAGTACATTTCCGTTGTCGACTTTTTTATCTGGTCCTGGGCGGTCTGATAATTAACTTCATTTATTGAGGTTATTTTTTTATAGTATTCTATAGCCAGTAAATAATCCTTATCGGCATAAGCTGCATTACCCTTAAGGTAATTGTCCCGTTCAAGCTCTTGTTGTTTCGCGCTGGCCTCATCTTCAATTTGCTGCTCCTTTATGGCTTGCTGGAGCTTTTTCTCCTCTAACCACTGAGCATCCAGTTCTGTCTGCACACGGGCTTGTTTCTTAATCTCATAGTGGTTATACAAGATTGGCACACTAACACCTGATAATAAAACGAATGCCAAGAGAGCTATAATCATTGTCTTATGTGAGGAAAGATTTAGTTTTGTTTGCAAGATGATCATTCCTTTTGCTCAAAGTAATCTGCGATATTTCTCTATATTAGTATAAAATTCGCTATATAATCGTTATCTCCTGTTGCCTAGAACAAAAATTAGGCCCATAAACCCTCCAATAGGGTTCACTTGAGCTGCAATAGAAACAAATGACCATAAATCCCGAATTTAAACCTCTCCGCTATTGACCGGAGAGTTTAATTCAAACTAAAATGACCCTATAAATATAGAGTCATTTGATTATTTACGCT